>DPKF01000076.1 GCA_003542655.1 Holosporales bacterium | reverse complement strand
GTGAAATCGCTATATTTTTAGGATCCTTAGTTGGTTCGGGTCTTGGTTTTTTGTGGTTTAATGCCCCGCCTGCAAAAGTTTTTATGGGCGATACTGGCTCTCTTGCGGCAGGTGGCGCCCTTGGAATGACAGCCATCATTACAAAGCATGAATTTGTTCTTGCAATCGTTGGCGGTTTGTTTGTGATAGAGGCAATATCGGTCATTATCCAAGTTGGATACTATAAAATGACAAAAAAACGGATATTCTTAATGGCCCCTATTCATCATCACTTTGAAAAAAAAGGGTGGGAAGAACCCACCATTGTTATTCGTTTTTGGATAATATCTGTGATCCTTGCCTTGGTGGGCCTTTCAACCCTTAAACTTCGTTAGTTTTTCTTAGCTGGCAACCAAAATTTCATAAGCGCTAAGGTATAAACAATTATAGGTACCCAAGAAAAAACAGGCCAACACCAAGCTGAAACCATGTTGAGATAGCTCAGGTAAATTGCAGTAATTGTCATGATTAACGAAAGTAAAAGTATTAAAAAGACGTGCACAAAAGGTGTTCTACCATTCACATGGAAAGTATTCAATTGTTTGTTTTTTACATATTCATCAATGATGTATTTAGGGCCTATTACTGCTAATGTTAGACCAAACAACATTCCTATCTGTACTTTGGAATTTGGGTTAAAATATAATACTGCAGCTTCACCTATAAGAAAACCAAAGGAAAGTTCCATCAGAAGTTTGAACCCCTTTTTCTTACCCCCCAAGGAAGAGCTAAAAAAAATGCGGCCCAATTAAATTTAGGCCGTTTACCATCTTTGACGGCCTGAAAAGCGTTTACCCACCAAGCTATTTCTTTTGGATTTTGCTCTGACATTTTATCTAAATCATCACCATACATATAGACCAAAAAATCTTTTTCTTCTTGGCTCACATCAGCAAGAGAAAACTGTTGAATATCTTGTTTGCTCATTTTTCAATCTTCTTAAATAAAACATTTATTCATAGTATACTCATGCTATTATGAACATATTCTTAAAGAATATTTTTTAAATGGACTATCTATCAACTTTTGCCAAAATAAAGCGTTATGCCCAAACAACCAGCGCTGTGGGCGGTATGGCAACGCGTTTAGCGGGGGATAAATATTTAAATATCCCCCTAAACGACGCCGCCTATTCAAAGGCACTGCGTAAAACATTAGGCAATTTAAAAGGTCCGCTCATGAAAGTGGCGCAATTTTTGGCAACCATTCCAGATGCGCTGCCAGAAGAATATGCCACCGAATTATTAACATTACAATCCCAAGCACCATCTATGGGCATTCCCTTTGTAAAGCGTCGCATGCAAGCCGAACTTGGCGTTGATTGGCAAACACACTTTCAAGAGTTTGATCTTAAAGCCAGTGCAGCAGCCTCCCTTGGGCAAGTGCATAAAGCAACCGATTTAAATGGTAATGTCTTGGCCTGCAAACTGCAGTACCCAGGAATGGCAAGTTTAATTGATGCTGATCTTGGACAACTGAATATAATTTTTAATCTTTATGAAAAATTTAACAATGCTATTAAAACAGCCGATATTAAAAAAGAGATTAAAGAACGTTTATTTGAAGAACTTGATTATAAGAATGAACTGAAAAATCTTAAAACCTACGCTACTTTTTTTAAAAACAACCCACGCATCCATATTCCAAAACCTTACGTGGCGCTATGCACAGATCGTTTGTTAACACTGGAATGGATAGAGGGTACTTCCATATTCACCAAACTGGGTGAGCCCCAAGAATATAGAAACAACCTTGGTAAATTATTATTTCAAGCATGGTATGAACCTTTTTATAAAAAGGGGATGATTCATGCAGACCCCCACCCCGGTAATTATCTTGTATCAAATGATGAACCCCTTTCAATAACACTGCTCGATTTTGGTTGTGTTCGCTATTTTTCAAGTACTTTTATTGATGGTGTGAAAAATCTATACAATGCTTTAAAAACTAATGATCAAGATTTGGCTGTTCATGCCTATACACAGTGGGGGTTTCATAACCTTAATAACGAAATTATAGAGATCATAACAAATTGGGCAAAATTACTTTATGACCCCTTATTAGATGATAGCGTTCGTACCATTCAACAAACAGCCAGTGGTGCAAAAGGTTGGGAAATGGCACAAAAGGTACACAACACCCTTCACAAAGCAGGTGGCATCCGACCACCCCAAGAATTTGTCTTTATGGATCGTGCTGCTGTTGGGATTGGATCTGTCCTCATGCGATTAAATGCTCAACAAAATTGGCATCAGTTATTTGAAGAAATGATTCACAGCAATGCATTGCCTCTTAAACCCAATATAAACGCAGACTAATTGTAAGCTTTTTATATAGCAAACTGGCACAAAATATAAAAAATGCCTTGACGTTTGCGCCTTAAATAGAGTATAACTATCATAGGTTTAAATTATTTTACTTTAAGGTAAAGAAACAAATGGCAAATCATTCATCTTCAAAAAAGAGCATTCGTCAGACTGAGCGTCGCACACTTGTCAATACGAATCGCCTAAGTCGCGTACGTACTTTTGTGAAAAAAGCAGAGATTGCCCTTGGTATGCATGCTCAAAAACCGACTTCTCAAGCAGAAGCTATGCCCTTGGTAATAGCTGCCGAGAGCGAACTAATGCGCGCTGCAGGCAAAGGAACTATTCTTAAGTCAACTGCTTCACGCAAAGTATCACGTCTTATTAAGCGCGCCAAGGCACTTTTAGCTTAATTAGATTTAATAATAACATATCAAGGTATGAGTATATGAAAAAACAATCTGTTTTTTTATTATTAAGCGGTGTAATTTTAGGGGCGTGTACATCTGACGCCCCCCTAAAACAAAATGCTCCAGAAGATCAAGACACAAAACGTAAATTTAATTTTGGATCTTTAGCTGGTGAGGAAGGTGTCCAATTTGGATCTGCCGCAAAGAAAAACACAAACCAAACCAATTTACATATTAATATTTTTTTGTGGCGTGCTGCCTTAGACAGCTTAAATTTTGCACCTATCGCCGTATCAGACAATATTGGTGGCATTATTACAACAGAGTGGTATTCGCCAAGTAACCCTACAGAACGTTTTAAAATAAACGCCCGCATTACAAGCAAAGAGCTTCGCGCTGACGGCCTCTCCCTTAAGCTTTTTAAGCAAGTGTTAAAAAATGGGACCTGGCATGATGATCATAACATTAAACAACAACAAGACGATTTAGAGCTTATCGTTCTAAAGCGCGCACGCGAGCTATATATCCAAAACAAAAAATAGCATTATAGCAGTTCAGAAAACTATTTTCCCAAAATATGACCCCCTAACGCTGTGATCTTTAGCTTCTAACAGTGTGTTCCTTACTTTTTATCTTTTTGGAAAACAAGATATTCATTTCCACCGTCGATGCGTTGAATATTATGCTTGATCATTTGTTCGTGAATACATGTATGAAAAAATGATCTTAATAGCCCTATTGGGTCAGGCTTTGCCTTAAAAATAGCGTATACATGGCTACCGTGTTCTGTTGCACGGCTGATGCCTGAATAAAGCGTGTCTTCTAAAATCATTTCTCCATGTGTTTTCTTAAAATATTCAAAGGCATCATTTAAAGCGATGCGTACAGTTGCCATATCTTGTTCTGCAGATATAATAAATTCAGCTTTTACTTTTGAAAATGTCCTTGAATAATTTATAACATCAGATACTTCTGAAAAGGGAATCACAACAAGGGCTCCACTATTATATCGTAATGATAAACTACGCAGGGTGATCTGTTCGACCACCCCCTTATGTGCGCCTGTTTGAACAATTTCGCCGACTGCAATAGAGCCATCCATCACAATTAATATGCCATTAATAAAATCTTTAATAACACTTTGTGATGCAAAAGATATACCAAGGCCTAAAAAGCTTACGCCATAAATTAACGGGCTAACATTAATCCCAAGGGCTGTCATAAACATTAACGTAAAGACAATACGTAATATCCAGTTAAAAATAGAGGTAAATAGAGTTGTAAAAGTCTCTACTATTGATAAATTCTCTGATATATCAATATT
>DPKF01000023.1:1815-15916 GCA_003542655.1 Holosporales bacterium | reverse complement strand
GGACTGTTGGCAATGCTGAATCAACACCATTTAGGGATGAATCATTTGATATCGTCACCATATCATTTGGTCTTCGAAACTGCACATATAAAGAAAAAGTATTATCCGATGCCCTGCGTGTTTTAAAGCCAAGCGGCGCTTTTTATTGTTTGGAGTTTTCAAAGCCAACATCCACCATGTTAAGACAGGCTTATGATTGTTATTCATTTTCAGTCATTCCAAAAATGGGAAAACTGATAGCACAAGATGAAGCGTCCTATGAATATTTAGTAGAAAGTATTCGCAATTTTCCAGATCAAGAATCTTTAAAAACTATGATGAAAAATGCAGGATTTAATGATATTTCACATGAAAATTTAACGGGTGGTATTGTCGCAATTCATAAAGGGATAAAACAATAGCGTTATTAAGCTTTTTAAATTTTTCGCAATACGGCAAAAAAGCGTGGTTAAAAAAAATATCTCAAATTATAAAAATCATCTAAAATATTTATTTTTTTATTATAACTTCTCGTACGTATATGTCTTTTATAGGCCACTTATTTGCAAAATGTTTATTATAAACAAACATCAAACGCTTTTTTATAACATCTTTATTGGGTGGCTTGTGAGCGCGCCATAAAAAATTTAGCGCGTAATACAGATCGACAAACATATGGTGGTAAATATAGGGAACATTAGATTTTGCAACATACCAACTATCTTCGGTCAGTTCTAATGTGCAGTTCACTATAACTGTCTTATATGGGTGAAAACTATGAAAAATGGGAATTTTAAATTCACTTATTTTTAATAAAGGCTTTTCCGGCTGTATGAATTCTTTTTTATCTTTAGGTGAGTCTGTTGTAGCTGCATGAGAATCTACAGACAACATAAGGCTAAACCCACAAAGCATTATACGGAAACGATGTTTAAAAAAATAAGCAAGAGAGCTAACTATAACAAGACCCACAATGAATAAATAACGTTACAACTTTAGTATACAACACGTAATTTAATATTTCATTAATGGAGCGGGCGAAGGGATTCGAACCCTCGACCCCAACCTTGGCAAGGTTGTGCTCTACCCCTGAGCTACGCCCGCTAAAACATTTCTGTTAGAACCATTCTAGACAATTTAATCTTTCATATCAAGCGAATAATGAAAGAAATCTATGAAATTTTTGCATCGCAAGGTCAAGCTATGAAAAATAAATAATTCATACACTGCCAATGAAATATAGAAAGCTCTACTGAATATCTATTTCGTAAAAACTTCGCTTTTTACACTTTTTTCTCTTCACAACAGCAGATCAATTATGGTAAAAATAAATGAGTGTTCCCCGATAGCTCAGTTGGTAGAGCAAGTGGCTGTTAACCACTAGGTCGGCGGTTCGAGTCCGTCTCGGGGAGCCATTTTATTTTCTAATGTGTATTTCCTTAAAATGTCAAAATTATATTTTTACTATGCTGCAATGAATGCTGGCAAAACAACCACATTACTGCAATCAAGTTATAACTATAATGAACGAGGCATGGATACATTATTATACATACCCGCCTTTGATGACAGGGGTGGCGTGTGCACATTAAAATCACGCGTGGGCTTAACGTCAAAAGCTATCCCCTTTAATGAAAATTTTGACTTTTTTAACGATATCCAAAATAGAAAAAAACAAAATTTAAAATGCATCTTAATAGATGAAGCGCAATTTTTATCAAAAAGCCAGGTTGAAAATTTATGTAAAGTAGTGGATGAGTTGCGTTACCCGGTTTTGACATATGGCTTACGCACAGATTTTTTAGGTGAAACATTTGAAGGTAGCAAATATTTATTAGCCTGGGCTGAAGAATTGATTGAAATTAAAACCATTTGTCACTGTGGGTCAAAAGCAATCATGAACGCACGAATTGATGAAAATGGACGCCCCGTTCATCATGGCAACCAAATAGAAATTGGGGGCAATGATCGCTATATTTCCCTATGCCGCAAACACTATAAAGAAGGCAACACAGGGTACAACAAAACAGGCTTAAAGGCTGCAAACAGTTAAACCTATTCTCTAAAGGGAACGACCCTTTCTAAAAGTTCTTCAACCTGCTCTGGCGCTTCAAATTGCAAGTTTATTTTAAAAACTTTAACATTTTCCTTATAGGGTGTTGGGATGCGAATAAAGTCTTTTGAGGTTGTCATTAATTGCGCCTTTTTAATATCGGCAGCTTTTAACAAACGCTCCATATCGATAATTGTATAAGGATAATGATCCGCAAAAGATGCAAATTCAACAAGCTTGTACCCTGCCCTTTTCAAGGTTAATTGAAATTTTTCAGGATAGCCAATACCAGAGAATGCTAAAACACGTTCTCCTTTTTGCACCGGCTCCGTTAAATTTATAAAGCTAGCTTTAAACGCATGATCAACACCAAGCGCTGATGCCTTTTGTGCTGTAGAATTGCCGCCACCAATAAAAAAAACAGCATCTGCTCTGTGTAGACCAGATTTTACAGGCTCTCGCAGAGGACCTGCCGGAAACACTTCCTGATTACCAAACCCCTGAATAGAATCAACAACAAGTAAATTTAAATCTTTCTCCAGCGCCTTATTTTGAAAGCCATCGTCCATAATTAAAACAGTAGCACCATTTTTAATAGCCTCTTTCCCTGCTTGAATACGATTTGGACACACCCATGTTGGTGCAAATTGCGACAGCATTAAGGGTTCGTCACCTACTTCTAAATAATGATGCCGTTCGGGATCAACTTTTTTGATCCCCTTTATAACAGCACCATACCCTCTGCTTAAAATATGCGGCGTATGACCCATTTTTTTCAGCATCGCGACCAAGGCGATAACGGTCGGTGTTTTTCCAGCCCCACCCATTACTAAATTACCAACACAAATAACGGGCTTAGATAATTTATATGAATGAACACTGCGCATCTTTAGGCGGGATATCTTTAAATAAAGCCACGCAACAGGCAACAAGATATAAGATAGAAAACTTTTCTTTTTCCAAAAATTTGGTGACTTAAACATTTAATATGTACCCTACATATAAGAATTATATATTTATAAAAAATAGAACAAACTTATATAGATACTAACATAGGCAATACTTAGTATAAAGTATGGACCCTAATTCGGGATTAAAAAGTGATTGTTGGTGGCTAAAATACTGTTTTGTCCAAAATATACCATACAAGAAAACTCAATATATTTTATTCGTGTCTTGACACAATATAAAACTTTAAGCGAAAGTAAGATAAAGTTGAGGCATCGGGATTCAAGGAATGAATACACAAAAACTTACATCCAAGACATTGTTAAACAAAGATGCATATTAAAAAAAGTTCTAGCCTTTTAAATCTTACTAATTTAATATGGTTTACAGAACGACCATAAGTTCACAAACATTAAGAAGGAACACTATGGCCATTTTTGGTGAAAATGTTAAAGTTGCTGTAACCGCCATGATGCAGTTGGCTTCTTTGGGGAATGATCACGTAGCATCTTTATCAACACTATCAAAAGAAGAATCACTTTCAATATCTTTCTTAGAACAGCTTTTCTCCAAATTAAAACTAAACGACCTTGTCGAAAGCAAACGTGGCATTCACGGCGGTTACTATTTAAAAAAAGCACCACATGAAATTACCCTATTTAATATTATTGAAGCCGTTGAATCGTCAACAAAAATAACACGCTGCAAAAAAGGAAGTGGTGGCTGCCTACCGGGGGGGTATGTCTGCTTAACGCATAAACTGTGGCGTGAATTAGAAAAAATAAATAAAACAATTTTAAGTAATATTTCACTAGACGATCTTATTAGTGGTCGCATTAAAGATTTAAGCAGTATGCTTATAACACCTAATCTACAAACAGGAGCCAAGGAATGAGCACCCAAGAGAAAATTTATCTGGATTATAATGCAACACGTCCACTACGTTACTCTGCCCGTCAAGAACTGGTTCAAGGATTTGAACTTTGCGGGAACCCTTCTGCAGTCCATTCAAGTGGCAATGCTATCAGGCGCCTCATCGAAAATAGCCGTGAAACAATTGCCCATGCCTTAAAAATAGAATCAAGACGTATCATTTTCACAAGCGGGGCAACAGAATCAAATAACATCGTCTTAAAAAACTTTAAAGGACGTGTGATTATATCTGCTATTGAACATAGTTCTGTCTATAAAGTGCGTGATGATGCAGTTACTTGTCGTGTCACAAATTCGGGCATCATTGACTTAGAACATCTAGAACAGCTTCTGTTAGAAACAGATGAGCCAACCTTAGTCAGCATTATAGCCGCACACAATGAAACAGGCGTTATTCAGCCCATGGAAAAAATCCGGGAACTTACACAAAAATTTTCCGTTTTTTTGCACACAGATGCGACACAAGCATTGGGCCGCACGCATTTTAATTGGAATTCATTTGATTTCATTTCATTTTCAGGACATAAAATTGGTGCCACAACGGGTATTGGAATTTTGGTCATCAACCCTGAAACCCCCGTACCGCCACTTATGAACGGTGGCGGACAAGAACGTTCTTACAGACCTGGAACAGCCAACCTTTTGGGTATTTTATCTTTAAAGGCTGTTATTCAAGAAGCACTAGATGAGGACTGGTCACAGGCAAAAAAATTGCGTGATTATTTAGAGTTGCAAATTTTAGCAATTTCCCCCTTAAGCATCATTTTTGGAAGATCCGAAAAGCGCATTCCAAATACCAGTTTACTAACCATGCCCAATGTAAATAGTGCAACACAAGTCATGAGCTTTGACTTAAATAATATTTGTGTCAGCGCTGGGTCTGCTTGTTCTTCAGGAACAGTCAAAACATCCCATACACTAAAAGGCATGGGCTATAGTGATACGGTCGCCAATTCTGGGCTGCGCGTAAGCCTTTCCCCCGACACAACTAAGCAAGACATTGATCGTTTTATTAGCGTCTGGAAAAAGATATATCTTAGCTGCTCGGACAATATGATAATAAACAGCGACATCAATAGCGTTGAAATCAATGAATACAACAACACATCTATTCCTCACAATTCTAATAAATCTACGGGTAGAATGCTGAGCATATTAAAATCATACTGTACAAATATTGCAAAAGAGCAACCATCTTTTAAAAAGCGCCCTCATCACAAGCGCACGCACCGAATAAGCTCAACCGTTAACGCGACCTCATAACTTTGACTAAAAATAGGGAATAGAATGCATAAACAAATCTACCTTGACTACCAAGCAACAACACCCTGCGACCCTCGTGTTGTGACAAAAATGCTACCTTATTTTACTGAACATTTTGGAAACCCACATTCACGCAACCACATGTATGGTTGGACAGCTGAAGATGCTGTAGAAAAAGCACGCGTAAACGTTGCAAACGTCATTCAGGCGGATGCAAAAGAAATCATCTTTACAAGTGGGGCAACAGAATCTAACAATATTGCCATTCAAGGTGTTGCGCGTTTTTATAAAAGTGATATCAAAAATCATATTATTACTGTTGCAACAGAACATAAATGCGTTTTAGATACCTGTCGTCACCTAGAGGAAGAAGGCTTTCACATTACATATCTGCCTGTAGATAATAAAGGATTAATTAATTTAGATGACCTAAAATCAGCCATTACAGAAAAAACAATTCTTGTATCAATCATGGCAGTTAACAATGAAATTGGTGTTATTCAACCCTTAAAAGAAATTGGTACAATTTGTCGCGCCAATAAAATATTTTTTCATACAGATGCCGCACAAGCCTTTACCAAAATTCCCTTAGATGTGAATGAACTCAACATTGATTTACTCAGTATTTCCGGCCATAAAGCGTACGGCCCAAAAGGAATTGGGGCTTTATATGTGCGCCGCAAACCACGCGTGCGGTTAAAAGCTATTATCCATGGTGGCGGGCAAGAACGTGGCATGCGTTCAGGCACACTCTCCCCTGCGCTATGTGTTGGTCTTGGTGAAGCAGCGCGTATTGGCCTTGAAGACATGCAAAAGGATACAACACACATTACAAAATTAAGCAAAAAATTGTGGGAAGGTTTAAATCTAACCTTAAAAGAAATTTATCTAAATGGTGATGAAAACAACCGCTACCCAGGCAATTTAAATATTAGTTTTGCCTACGTTGAAGGTGAAGGCATGATGATGGGCATAAAAAATTTAGCCGTTTCATCAGGATCTGCTTGCACTTCTGCATCACTAGAACCATCTTATGTATTAAGCGCCCTTGGTGTGAGTGAAGATATGGCACATACATCCATCCGCTTTGGCATAGGACGCTTTACAACTGCAGAAGAAATTGATCAAGCATTAACGGAAATAACGCAAACCGTGGAAAAATTAAGAAAACTAAGCCCCCTTTGGGACATGGCACAAGAAGGCATTGATATCAGTAAAATACAGTGGGCTGCCCACTAATTGAAAGAGTAAAGGACAAAAAAAATGGCATACAGTAATAAAGTTATAGACCACTATGAAAATCCACGAAATGTTGGCACATTAGATAAAGACGACAAAACAGTTGGTACAGGGCTTGTGGGTGCACCAGCATGCGGGGATGTCATGAAGTTACAGATCAAAGTAAGTAAGGAAGGTATTATTGAAGATGCAAAATTTAAAACCTTTGGTTGCGGATCTGCTATTGCATCATCTTCTTTGGTCACTGAATGGATTAAAGGCAAGAATATTGATGATGCGTCAGCCATTAAAAATACAGAAATTGCCAAAGAGCTGGTTTTACCACCAGTCAAAATACATTGCTCTATTTTAGCAGAAGATGCTATTAAAGCTGCCATTAAAGATTACAAAGAAAAACAAGCAAACGTATAATGACACACACCACAAATACACCTATTCATATTACTGATGCCGCCCTAAAACGCATCAAAGCGCTGTTAGAGGCACGCGAAAAACCATCCTATGGCATCCGCATTGGCTTAAAAACAAAGGGATGTACGGGGCTGTCTTATGCTATTGAATATGCAGATGCCAAAAATCCATTTGATGAAGAGATTGTTCAGGATGGTATCCATATATTACTGGACCCAAAAGTGATTATGTTTATCTTAGGAACAACTATGGACTTTACTGAGGATAAAATAAAATCTGGTTTTACCTTTGAGAACCCAAATGAAAAGGGGCGCTGCGGTTGCGGCAAGTCCTTCCACGTATAATCAAAAAGCGCGCATACTATCTACCAGAATCTGAATCATCATCTTCTTCCTCAAAATTTTGAGAAAATTCGGCAACACGAACGGTAGACGCCAAAGATTCTTGTGATGCCTCATTAAATTGTTGACCTGGTAAAGTGGTAAACGCATTTTGCCTCACCAACATGAGCTCGCTACAACTATCTGATGAAAATGTATCACGCCTGCATAGAATTTTTGGCTGTGTGGCTGGGTCATCTGCCCCCTCTGATGCACTATAAACGGGCACTATATTAAAAACAACATACAGTCCTAAAATTATTTTATACATATTTTCCGCTATTATTTTAGTTGCCGATAAAACGTCGTTTACCTAAAGGGGGGCTCATCAAACCCGCGCAGCTTTCTAGAATGCAGCTGATCTGGTCCACCAAGACGCAACAAATTAATGGCCTCTAGCCCAACCTGCAAGTGCTGAAGTACACGTTTTTTATAAAACTCATTCGCAACACCCTGTAATTTTATTTCGCCATGAATTGGCTTATCAGATACGCACAACAATGTGCCATAAGGTACCCTAAACCTAAATCCATTTGCTGCAATAGTTGCGGATTCCATATCCACAGCAATAGACCTACTCTGTTGAATGCGCTCATACATCTCAACGGATTCTAATTCCCAGTTACGGTTATCTGTGGTTAAAACTGTTCCTGTACGCAAATTTTCTTTTATCTGATTTTTTCCAATTTTCTGCACACTAGATGCAGCGTCTTGAAGGGCCATCTGCACTTCTGCGATAGAAGGAATTTGAACCCATGGCTCTATCACCTTATCCAAAACACGATCTTCACGAACATAGGCATGTGCCAAAACATAATCGCCAAGCTCCTGGCTTTCACGAAGCCCTGCGCAATGACCAACCATAATCCAACAGTGTGGGCGAAGAACCGCTAAATGATCTGTAATTGTTTTAGCGTTACTTGGACCAACGCCAATATTAATAAAGGAGATACCCTGTCCATCTTTTCGCTTTAAATGATAAGCTGGCATTTGTGGCAAATGCGTTGGCGCATCCTCTGATGTTTCATGCACATCTTCACCATAAATTAAATGATTTTGTGGCCCTATCAGTGCTGTATAAGTATTATCTTTATCAATTAAATCTTTAGCGTAAGCAATAAATGGATCCATATATCGCTGATAGTTTGTAAGCAGTATAAAACTTTGAAAATGTTTTGGCAGTGTTCCCGTATAATGGTGCAAACGCTGCAAAGAATAATCAACACGTTCCCCGGTAAACAAAGACAGAGGTTTAAATTCTTTCCAATGCAACCCCTTACGATATGTACCATTTGCCACAGTATCATCAATACGACTAAGGTTTGGAAGCGCAAAACCTTCCTTAATGCGCTGCATCTGTTTTGGTGTTAATGAAACAGCAGATTGATCCACAACATAAGGAAGCGGTATAGACCAATCAGACTCCCCAATCATCACCTCTATTCCATGATTTTGAATAAGCCTGTCTAATTGCTCTAGATAATAACTATCAAATAAATCAGGGCGTGTTAGGGTTGTATAATACAGGCCAGCTTCTTGCAGCAACCCATAACTTTGACGACCATCAATTTTTAAATTTTCTGCATTAATTTCAAATCCAATAGCTGGATAATGCGCTGTTTCAATATCCTTTAGTTTTTGCTTCGACGCGATCGCGTCAAATGCTGAAACAAGTTTTGTTGTTTCTTGATTATAAAGCGTGTGGACATAATCGACAGCATCGCGCGCATTGTTAAAATTTCGCGCATTAATTAGACGTTTGTTAAAAGGGGTCCGATCGGACATATCTTATCTTGATTAGCCTCTATACCTAATAGATTACGTGTAAAATCAATACTTGTAAAGGGATGAAGGTCTTCTAATTTTTCTCCGACACTTAAAAAATAAATAGGAAGCTTATATTTATCAGCAATGGCAATCACAATACCACCTTTTGCTGTACCATCTAATTTGGTCATCACAAGCCCATCTACAGCGACTGAATCAGAAAACTCTTGTGTTTGAAGCAGTGCATTTTGACCCGTTGTTGCATCTAAAACTAAAAGTGTATGATGCGGAACTTTTTCATTCTTCTTTTTAAGAACATGAACAATTTTTTGCATTTCATCCATAAGGTTTTTCTTATTATGCAATCTACCTGCTGTATCAATTAACAAAATATCTGCATGGGCTTTCGTTGCTTTCTCCAAAGCATCATAAGCAAGAGCTGCAGAATCAGCACCTTCTTTTGCACTATACAGCGTAAAGTCTGCGCGCTCAGACCAAATTTCAAGCTGCTCTTTTGCTGCTGCCCTAAATGTATCACATGCAGCGACATGAACAGTTTTTCCTTGCTTTTTAAAATAATGCGCAATTTTTGCAACTGTTGTTGTTTTTCCGGCACCATTAACACCAACAACAAGTATCACATGTGGATTATGCGGTTCTGCTTCTAATATTTTTGCAACAGGTTCTAAGGTTGCACTTAAACGTTGCGCTAACCATTCTCTCAATTCAAGTTCTGAAATATCTTGATCTAATTTCTCTTTTGCTAAAGACTCTCTGATATGGCGCGCCGTTGTGATGCCAAGATCAGCCATAATCATCGTTTCTTCTAATTGATCCAAGCTTTCTTCATCTAATCTTCTATGTGTTAAAACAAAGTTTAAATTTTCAGAAATCTTATCTGATGATTTTCTTAAGCTATTTTTTAATTTATGCCATAGCCCCATAAAAGTTATCCATTACATAGAAACATTTTAAGTTTAAGACTTAACGTTCTCTTTAGCAAGCCGAAATTACAGCTTATCTTGCGTCGTCTCCGGCATATATTTCATAACACTCAGGATAATAAAATCTTGTATATTATTTTTTCTATATTTTATTTTCACTTCCTGCCCCTTAAAAGGATGTAATATATCGTGCTTGAATAGTCTTACTTTCTTTTGTGCACCATCTGTTTGGGTCATATATTCTATCGTATACAAAAAATTATGATTACTTACTTCTTTCACATAGGTTATGGTTCCACTGGTATGAAACCATAAATTACCTTCATACACTGAATATATGTGAAAACTAGAAAGCACAAAAATAACAAAGCAACAAAACCAAATAAATGCATATTGTTTAATACTCATGAAAAGTTGCTCAATCACAAATCAACTCCAATAACTTTAGCTAATTTATCAAACGAACAGGCAAGCGTATCGCCATCATCAAAGCTTTGAGACGTGAATGTATTTAAATTATCTATAATATCTACTGCCTCATCAACAATTTTACTGGATCCTTTTTTATAAGCACCAATACGAATCATATCAGCCATATCATTATAGGTGGCTAATATACTACGCGCTCTAGAGACAACGGTGCGTTCTGCTCCATAATGACAGCCTGGAACCGTACGCGAAATACTATTTAATATATCAATTGCAGGAAAATGATTGCGTGCTGCAATAGAACGATCTAATACAATATGACCATCTAAAATACCACGAACAGCGTCTGCAATGGGCTCATTATGATCATCCCCATCCACAAGCACTGTAAAAACAGCAGTAATATAGCCTGTTTTCAGCCCCTCATGCACAGGACCTGGGCCTGCACGCTCTAACAGTTTTGGAAGTTCTGCAAAAACACTTGGGGTATAGCCCTTACTTGCAGGCGGTTCGCCACAAGACAGACCAATTTCACGCTGTGCCATCGCAAAACGTGTCACACTATCCATAACACAAAGAACCGATTTTCCTTGATTGCGAAAATATTCGGCAACCGTCATGGCAGTATAAGCAGCTTGTTTACGCATTAATGCCGATTCGTCTGACGTTGATACAACCAAAACGCATTTTTGTAAATTTTCTTGCCCAACTGCTTTTTCTATAAAATCATTCAATTCACGACCACGCTCTCCAATTAAGCCAATCACAACAACGTCACACTTTGCGTATTTTATCATCATCGAAAGTAGCATAGTTTTACCAACGCCTGACCCTGCAAAAATGCCCATACGCTGCCCCTTACACATGGTCAGGAAAGTGTTAATAGCACGAATACCTGTATCTATACGCTCGTCAACAAGTGCACGTTTATGCGCCGGTGGAGGAGACGCTTTTAATGGTATTGGAATCTCACCCTTTTTAAGCGGACCCTTTTCATCAAAAGCTTTTCCAAGTCCATTTATAATGCGTCCACACCAAGAATTATCTGGATAAAGATAAGTGCCTTCTTCATCATGAACAATAACGCGACACCCTGGCCTTATTTGATTCAGATCACCAAAGGCCATCAATTGGGCCGTATTACCTGAAAAACCAACAACCTCAGCATCTATATAGTGTTCATCCAAACCTTCAATAGAACAACGCGTGCCAACACTTATGCTTCTGGTATTCATAGAAACAGATATACTTAACCCGGATAAAGATATCACCTCCCCATAAATTTGGTAGACATGCATCGGCTCTATCTTTTGTAAAGCATTATCTAGGTTCATCATCTACGCCTAGACATTCTTCTTTAGCACGCGCAACAGCCAATCTCATTTTTAATTCTAACAGTGCTATTCCGCGATGACCATCATCCAATGCCGCTGCAAGAGCGGATTCTGCCTTCAGTCTCTCACATATTTGTTTATAACTTGCGTGCGTTTCTGGCACTTCTTCTATTTCTATGAGAGGAATATTATCTATAAAAGATAAGCGCACAATCCCAATACCATTCGTGCCAGGAGAACCTATTAACATATCACCCGCTTGGTCTGTTTGACGATACATTGCGTCGCCATCATATATTAAATGCTCTGGTTTTAAGAATTTTGCTAGTAGCAGCTGCCCAATACGTTCCTTATTTTCACCATTGTTCGTTGAAATATGGCCACTAGAATTACATTCAATTTTTAATGGTTGTTCAGAAAATGTAATAGGAGGATACAAACAATGACCATAGTGCACTAATCTTAATCTATCATCTACCTGCAAAGTACAATGCCGCGAATAGGCCTTTGATCCATCTTCCAAAGTAAGAATAAAAAAACCTTCTCCCTCAATAGAAATACGTTCTTGGTGCAAGCTCGACCTCTCACTACCTTGGTGCGTATTGCTAGTTGCCCCAAACCCCCTGTTTGCAACTTCAACAAACATGTTATGCTTTCTAACTGGATATATTCTAGCCAATTTCTCCGCGTTATGCTCTGCTATTTCTGCCCCACATCTAAGATATTCTTTTGCCATTTTAAATGGATCGTTTCTTTTAGGAACAGATAATTGCCCCTCAGTTGCTGCGACGTCACTTAAAGCAGATTTTTTTACAGGGGATGATGGATTATCAGCCTCCATACACAATACATTTGGCACAGAAAGGACGCTGAAAAAATACAGTATAAACAATTGTTTTTTCATAATACTTACACTTTCTCTAGCTGATCTTTAATCCAATCAATACAAATTGGCACTTCTGGAAAGATTTTTCCAAATAACATAAAGGGGTGAATCACACCGGGTACAATTTTTTGTATCACCTCTACCCCACCCTGTTTTAACTTTGCACAAAATTCTGTTTGTTCATCTGCAAGGGGATCAAGCTCTGCCGTTAATATATACGTAGGGGGGAATTTATCCAAATTTGGGTATAATATAGGTGACGCTAAATAATTGCTTTTATGTTTAGGGTCCACAACATAATGATCAACATACATACGCACACAACTTTTAGTCAGACAATAACCTTCACCAAAAGTTATATAAGATGCTTGGGAGAGAGAAAAATCCAACGAAGGATAAATACCAACATAAGCATCAGGAATGGGGTGTTGATTATCTATTAAAGAACAAATACAGGCTGCCGCAATATTGCCGCCGCCACTGTCCCCCATCAAATAAACAGATGTAAAATTTCTATCGTTTTGGAATGTCTTTTTCACCCAAAGATACACATCCACAACATCATATACCCCTGTTGGGAAAGGGTGTTCAGGCGCTAAACCATATTCTACCGATAGTATTGCCATGCCTGTGCGATTAGCCATATCACGCAAATGCGTCTCATAGGTCTCAATGCTTCCACGGCACCAGCCTCCACCATGTATATATATAATCAGCTTTTTAGCATCTGCCGTTGGTAAATAAAAACGTGTCTTAATGGGATGGGTATGCTTGCTTGATTCAACATCAATATCTTCCACATGAAATACATCTTGACGCGCAACACCACACATAGCAACAGCCTTTGCTGTGTCTTCGCGCAGATCCCGAATAGGTGTATTTAAAACATTTCTATTTGGCTCAAGTTTTAAGGCATTTAAAAAATTTTGTGTATAATCTGGAATTTTCACGATATTGTTCTTATCTAATAAGAGTAACCATCTCTAGTATCACAAAAATATCGTTAACGAAGTATTAATTCGCTTGACAGAGAAATCATATAAAATATTTTTTAGTTTTTTGTTGATTTGGTTAATAATTTATTCTAAAATGTCAACAGTTGAAGAAAGGATTTATTTACTCATGAAAATCAAAAATATCATTGCATCTTTTTTACTGATTGCCATCATACCTGTGCAAGTAATTTTTGCTGCTACAGCCGCTGCAGCAGCCCCTACAGCTTTGGTGCTGCCACACCCAGCAGCAGCATCGTGCACTGAAACACATGAAGATGCAAGCAAATTTCCCAACTTAGAAGTGATCTTTGGGGATACAATAAGGGGATTTAAAGGCTCTTTTTGCGCAACCCCTACCCCAGCAGTAATGGCACGCAAGAGAATGCCTGGGACGACCACCCAACATGATTTAAGAGCTTTAAAGGGCACAATCCGCGAATTAACTGGAGGATATTTAAGTGCTGTAGAACAATTAGAAGCATGCACAACCAATCCAGACTATTTTTCACACCTTAAAGAAAACTTAACAAGAATATTAAG
>DPKF01000023.1:0-1702 GCA_003542655.1 Holosporales bacterium | reverse complement strand
TAGAATATATTTATATTAGCGACCTATTTGATTGTGCTGCAGGAACATCTACAGGTTCTATTATCGCAGCTGGCTTGTTTTTTAATAAAGATGGTGTGCGTTACAAAGCACATGAAGTAGCACAATTATACGTCCGTTGCTTAGAAAATATTTTCGGTGCAGATAAAAAAAATTACAAAGCCGATATTAGTGCTGCTAAATATAAACCTGAAGGTTTAGAAGCTTTACTAAAAATTTTTTTTAAAGATAATGCAACAGTTGGTAATTCTTTTGCAGGCAAACCTGTACATATTTATGCCGTTAATAAAGAGCAAGAAGATATCATTCGCTTTAATCCAAATTCATTTGAAGATGTGCCACTTTGGCAAGCAGTTCGTGCATCAAGTTCAGCACCATATTACTTCCCCCATATGGAATTTGAATCTAAGGGCACGCGATATAAAGCAACAGATGGTGGTACCGTTATTAACAATCCTGCAGCAGATCTTGTTTCAGAGCACCATCTTACTGAGGTTTACGCCTTTGGTGCAGGAACCATAGAAGCAACACAGGAAGAATGTGAAAGCATTCTTTGGGGAACAGCAAAATGGGCAGCCTCCTTTGTAACAGATAGATTAGCTGCAACAGAGGCTATTCAAGCCTTAAAAACAGTTATGAAAACAATGGCTATCAATCAAACAATGTCAATACACGCTGTATTAACATCTGCTCATGATTCAAGAGGACCAATAGAATTTTTTGCACACCTAAACCCAACGATTCCTGCTGGAACACACCTAGATTTTTCTGATCAACCAACAATAGATAAAATGGTAAATGCCGCCATGCGCGAAACAGAAATAGCCGTATTCAAACGCATGATAGAACAATTAGGATTTATCATGCCTGATACTGAAAATGCAGAACAGCGCAGTATATTATGTCTATATGGCGGCGTCCCCAGATTAACAACACAATTACGGTATAATACCTTACAGACAATATATTCCCTACATGCCCACCAGGTTGACGAAGATGACAGTTTAAGAACTGACTCACAAAGCAACAGAGGAACCGTTGTCGTATACGCCCCTTCTGCTGCATCTATGCAGCTAGAGGCAAGAAATGCACTTCTTCTTACATACATCAATAAAGGTATGAACACCATCGGCGTTAAATTCTTAGCGACGGTAGAACTACCATCAAATTTTGAGACACCGCGTGACTGGCCTTATAACGTAAAGGCAGCTATCGCCTGTTTGCAAACATGTAAAAGCCATCTTCATAACCTTTTTGCAAGGTGTGACATGACAGAATATTTTCAACATCAAGAAAATAGCCAAGAAACAGAAGGATTTGTGACAGCCATAGCAGCGAAATTTTCTACCCTTTGTAATCATTGTGATATTATAAATGATCGTCATCCACATCTGCCCTTAGTGGCTGCCGTATGTGCACAATATATTATGTCAACAGTTGATATTCAGGCGGGGTCACCTACTGCACTTTCTGCACAAGCTGGCTATAGACAGAGTGAAGCAACTTTTCGGGAACAAAACGGCCCCATAACAAGAGTATTCCACACGCTCACATTTAATACACCACAATCAAGAAATATGCTATTTTTTGAAGAAATAAATAAAATAATAGCATTTTTAAACACACCGGCTGGAACAGCATCGCCTGCTGGTTCCGGAAATGATCTGCCTAGATTGGCTGGATC
>DPKF01000202.1 GCA_003542655.1 Holosporales bacterium | reverse complement strand
AGCGTTTTAATCCCGAATTAGGGTTAGTAGTATTTCCCCCGTCTAAAGGCGTTGCGTTACTGTAACAATATGCATAGTTTCGTTGCAATAAATGCACCATAAAGAACGGCAATAAAAGGTAGTTCTTTTCCTTTATTATTCCCGTAGTGAAAAATAAGGGATATCAAGCCAATACAGATAAAAAACAACCACCATAAGTCTTGAATTAATAATAAGATGACGAAAATATAAAAAATATCCGCCCAAGCAATGACTTGACTTTTTTTGATAAAAATAAGGCTTATGACGACGGCAAAAAAAAGTATATTTGAAATAAGCACTTCTATTGTAAATGCAATTGGCAAAGCGCTTATACCCCCCATAATAAGCGTAAAAATTAAAACCCATAGTGTAATAGACTTATTTTTTATATCTTCATAAGCTAGATAAAGACTTCCTAAATGAAACATACTGAAAGTGATGAGGTTGAATATCATCAATATTAAGCATGCTTCCAGGTTGTGCCTTGTGGGGAATCCTCCAAAATTATATTATTTTTTAATAAAACATCGCGAATGCGATCACTTTCTTTAAAATCTCTATTTGTTCTGGCTTGTGCCCGAAGGTATATATAATTTTCAATTTCTTCAAAGGAGAGGGCGCTATGCGTTGCATCTTGAAACCATGTTTTATGGTCTTGATACAATAAACCGAGAAGAGATGCGCCTGCTTTTAACTCTGCTGCAAGGTTAAGATCTTGTGATTTATTCAGCCTTTTTACCAATTCATGTAAATGACTGATAGCAAGTGGGGTATTCATATCGTCACATAGCGCATCAAGAACAGGCTGACATTTTGACGCTTGTACCTGATCAAAGGGCTTTAGCGCTGAATAAAAACGATCTAAAGTCGTTTTTGCTGATGATAAAGCCGTATCTGAAAAATCAAATGGTTGGCGGTAGTGTGTTGATAATAGGGTAAGACGAATAGCCTCTCCAGGATATTTTTTTAATAAATCCCTTACCGTCAAAAAGTTGCCTAGCGATTTAGACATTTTTTCACCATTGACTGTTAGGTGCCCATTATGAAGCCAGAAATTTGCCATTAAATCGGACCCATTGGCACAGCAACTTTGTGCAATTTCATTTTCATGATGAGGGAAAATAAGATCAATACCACCACCATGAATATCAAAATGATCATCTAAAAAATGTTTGCTCATGGCAGAACATTCTATATGCCATCCTGGACGACCAAAGCCCCATGGGCTTTTCCAGCCTGGTTCATCGTTTATGGATGGTTTCCACAAAATAAAATCTCCGGCATCTTGTTTATATGTTGCAACGTCAACCCGGGCACCGGCTAACAGATCATCAAATGTGCGGTTTGCAAGGCGCCCATAATCTTTATATTTTCTAACGCTAAACAAAACATGCCCGTCTGCTGCGTATGCATAGCCCTTTTCAATCAACTTTTCAATCATAGCAATCATATCTTGAATATGATCTGTTGCACGGGGTTCATGGGTTGGTGGCAGTGTATTAAGGGCCTGCATATCATCATGATATTTCTTTGTGGTCTCAAGCGTTAAGTCTGCAATACTGATGTTTTTCTTGGCAGCTGCCTCAATAATTTTATCATCAACATCGGTGATATTTCTAACGTATATAACATCTTGATACAGTGTTTTTAAAAGCCTAAACATAATATCAAAAACAACAACAGGGCGGGCATTTCCTAAATGCGCTAGATCATAAACAGTTGGACCGCATACATACATGCGCACTGTTTTTGTTAAGGGGGTAAAATTTTCGCGTTTGCGCGTTCTTGAATTATATAACTTTAGCTCAGACATCTTGATTTCTAATATATTATTGTATGGTTATTCTAGCCTAAATAGTGAGCTTATTTATACATTTTTTTAATGAAGATCAGTGTTTGTCTTGGTCTGGTGATAAGATGTTGCGTGCTATTTGCCCCTTGTATTATAAATAATCGTTATTATATTATATATATTATGGCTTAACTTTTTTTAAAGGATTTATTATGAAGAAAAGAATTATATGTGCAGTTTTATTGTCAAACGCAACGCTGTGTGCTACTGAAAATACACCTAATGGATTGGCTGGTGGTGATTTAAAACCCGTCCCTAATTTGGTCTTTTCTAATCCAAATTCACTGGAAGCACAGCAAAATAGGGCAGCAGGTGATGCATATCTTGCTCAACAACGTGCACGAGAGATAGAAGCTGCAAGAGCCAGAGGGGATGAGGCTATGCTTCAGCAAATGGCAGATACAGATCGTATCATGGCCGAGCTTGAAAGAGGGTGGGCTAATCAACGTAATCAAGGACGCAGAAGGTAATCTGTTATTTTGGTTATTTAGCTAAGCAGAAATAAGGGGGCCGATTGTGCCCCTTTATTTTATGACAAGCTATTTATAGTGCACCCCCTGCTATTTTTGAAAGGTTGTGTTATTCTTGTGGGTATAATCGATCTTTATGCGCACTAAATGGCAGAGCAGGCAGAAAAAAAACATAAAACAACAATAAACTTTGGCCCCCAGCATCCAGCGGCTCATGGTGTTTTGCGTTTATTACTTGATCTTGATGGAGAAATTATTGAACGTGCAGACCCGCACATTGGTTTTTTGCACCGTGGTACCGAAAAATTAATAGAACATAAAACATATTTGCAGGCCATACCTTATATGGACAGGCTTGATTATGTGGCCCCTATGAATCAAGAACACGCCTTTGTATTAGCGGCAGAGCGCCTGCTTAAAATTAAAGTTCCTAAACGCGCACAATATATTAGGGTTTTGTTTTCTGAACTAACGCGTATTTTAAATCATCTTCTAAATATTGGAACATTTGCCTTAGATATTGGGGCAATGACCCCATTTTTATGGATGTTTGAAGAACGTGAACATATTATGAATTTTTATGAGCGTGCATCAGGCGCGCGCATGCATGCTGCTTATTTTCGTGTTGGGGGCGTGCACTTAGATTTGCCTAATGATGGTCTATTAGACGATATTCAACTTTTTATTAAGCGATTGCCCAAATGTTTGGATGACGTTGAAGAATTGATTACAGAAAACCGCATTTTTAAAATGCGTACTGTTGATATTGGTGTTGCAACGTATGATCAAGCAATAGAGTGGGGGTTTTCTGGCCCTATGCTTCGCGCCAGCGGTCATGTTTGGGATTTGCGTAAGCAAGATCCATATGAAAACTATGCAGAATTTGATTTTGATATTCCCATTGGCAAAAAAGGTGATTGCTATGATCGTTATTTGGTCCGTATGGAAGAAATGCGTCAGTCACTTCGGATTATTCAGCAGTGTTTAGACCGTATTAAAGATGGTCCGGTGATGATTGATGATCCTAAAATTGCACCGCCAAAACGATCTGCGATTAAAAAAAATATGGAAGAACTCATTCACCATTTTAAACTTTATACTGAGGGTTTTAATGTGCCAAAGGGCGAAATTTATGCAGCAGTTGAAGCGCCCAAAGGTGAATTTGGTATCCATTTAATTTCAGACGGCAGTAACAAACCTTACCGCTGTAAGATTAGGGCGCCAGGATTTCCCGCATTACAAGCATTAGATATGTTATCTAAAGGCCATTTATTGTCTGATGTAGTATCCATTATTGGATCACTCGATATTGTTTTTGGGGAAATTGATAGATGACGACACTTATACCGTTC
>DPKF01000104.1 GCA_003542655.1 Holosporales bacterium | reverse complement strand
GCGACAACTTCCTTGACAGCTTCCGACAGATATAACAAGTGCAAAAGAGCGCAGGGGGCATCATAAGGCCTTTCAACTATATATAGATACTTTAAAACGCTTAGTACATTTTAAGTCTGTTAATCCAAAACAAGATTGGCAAGCCGCGTGGATAGCGCAATCAGCGGCTTTTGAGAATTATATAAATGGTGTTTGGAAAAAAAATAGCTGAAATTAGTATATTGGGAGGGGGGAGTGCTACAAAAAATAGTTCAAATATAAGTATATTATGAAAGAACTGCCCCACCCCCATGAGTTAGACCATTATGGCATTAAAATAACAGCGTTTTTCGCATTTTTTTGTTCCTTTGGTGCAGAGCATTTTACACGAAATACTCTCTTAACAACTAGGCGAAATAGTCAGATGACTTTAACAGAGGCAAAAATTAACCCGCTTTAGAATAGTCAATAGCATTTGATTTATTGTAAATTGGCAGTAAATATTGTTTTGCGTGATCAAGTTCCGCCTTTAATTTTGGTTTTTGTATAAGTTCCCAGGCATAGGCATGGGCTTGCTCTAACAATAAATCATAAAATTCTTGTTCATCAGATGTTGCTGTTTCAAGATCGCTAAATTTAAATTTAGGAAGGCCGCTTTGTTGCGTACCGGTTGTTTCACCAGAACCGCGCAATTTAAGGTCAAGCTCTGCTAATTTAAAACCATCATCATGTTCGCGCATGGCTTCTAATCGCTTAACGCCTGTAAAGGATAAGGGGTGTGTGTATAATAAAATACAATAAGATGCATCCCGTCCGCGTCCTATCCTGCCCCGTAATTGATGAAGCTGCGCCAAACCAAAGCGTTCTGCATTTTCAACAACCATAATTGTAGCTGTTGGTACATTAACACCAACTTCGATGACCGTTGTTGCAACAAGAACTTTCAAATCTCCCTTTAAAAAAGAAAACATCACGGCATCTTTTTCTTTTGCTTTCATTTTTCCGTGAACAAGCCCAACGTGCTCTGTACCAAAAGCATTTTGAAGATCTTCATAACGCTTGGTAACAGCGGTTAAATTAGAATCTTCTGATTCTTCAATAACGGGACAAACCCAAAAACATTGTGTTCCTGTTTTAATTTGCTGCGCAAGCTTGTGTTTAATTTCTTGATATTTTTTTGCACACATGACAGATGTATGAATAGGAAGACGACCCGGTGGTTTTTCTTTAAGCATCGATACATCCATATCACCATAACACGCCAAGGTTAGGGTTCGCGGAATTGGTGTTGCCGTCATAGATAACAAGTGAACATTGAAACCTTTTTTGCTTAAGGCTACACGTTGTTCTACGCCAAATCGATGCTGTTCATCGATCACACAAAATGTTAAATTTTTAAACGTAACAACGTCTTGAATAAGGGAATGGGTCCCCACAATTAAATCAATTTCCCCATTTTTTAAACGTTCCAATACTAAACGCTTTTGTTTTGCTGTTGTAGAAGAGGTTAACATGTCTACACGCACCCGGTCGCCAACCAATGCTTTAATAGTTTCAAAATGCTGTTTTGTTAAAATACCTGTTGGGGATAAAAAAGCTGTTTGCCCCCCTTTATCAATTTGATCTAATAAAGCTAGTATGGCGAGAATGGTTTTACCACTTCCGACATCACCCTGTAACAAGCGCACCATAGGATGCGGTTTATTCAAATCAGTCACCAAAATATTGAGGATTTCTTGCTGACCTTTGGTTAGTGTGAATGAAAGATTGTCGATAAATTCTTTTACAAAGGGACGTATCGTACAGCGCGGTTCACAGACGCTATTTTCAATAAGCTGTACCTTTCGGGAAGATAAAATTAAAGCCAATTGATGCGCTAAAAATTCATCAAAACAAAGACGTTGTTTGTATGGTACCTCTACAATACTATTTAGCGTAAAGTTATGATGCAATTGTAATAAACTTTCTTTAAAATCAGGTAATGATACACCATCCTTATTTAAGTGTTCAGGCGTTAACCATTCTGGCAAAGTCTCAATTTTTTCTAAACAGCGTAATATAAACCCACGCATAAATTTTTGTGTCAGACCTGCCGTTAAAGGATAAATGGGCTGATTACCAATCCATCCCTTTGTTTGACAAGCTTCGCCAACAAAATCTGGATGAACCATTTTATAATCTAAAAGTCCGGAGCGATGTTCCATTTCTCCCGATATGAAAAGCTGTTTATTTATAGGAAAGATTTTTTTTAAATATTGCGTATTGGTTTTAAAATAAGCTAGTTCAAGCTGATCCACCCCATCTGTTACAACGACACGGTATGGCCCGCGCATTGACGGGCGCGGCAAATGGTATAATACCGTCACACCAACTGTGACCAGTTCACCACTATTAGATTCTTTAAAAGAGGATATAAGTCGACGTTTTTCCATACGTGTTGGCGCATGCAACCAAGCATCAACAAGACGTGAACCAATTAATTTATGAATAAGTTTTTCAGTGTAAGCACTGAGCGGGACAAGCTGCTTTAAGGGAGAAAAAAGATTCACAGCGCTACCTCGCTCACTTATATGTTACTTGGATTTAACTTTTTGTGGTGCTTTATACTAAAAGGGATTAATGCTAAATACCCAACAAACCCGCCTATACTTATTGTAACCCATGGATAGCTTACTAAAGAACCAAATACTAAAATACCCACAAGCAAAATAGGTAATATATATTTACGTTGGACAGTTATTGTCTTCATTGAAAACGTCGGAATACGGCTGACCGCTAACAAAGCAACACTAACCAAAACGACCGCATAAAAATAGGGAGGTAATTTATAAAAGGGATTGCAACTAAAGGTAAACATTAAAGGGCAAAAACTTAAAAATGCACACATAGGTGCTGGTGTCCCTGTAAAAAACTGACTATGCCAGTCTGGAAGATCATCTGCCTGATTGACCACGTTAAACCGCGCTAAGCGAAGTGCCATGCAACACACATAGAATAAGACAATCATCCAGCCGATACGGTCATATTGATGTAAAGCCTTATAATATAAAACCATAGCAGGGGCGACACCAAATGTGACAAGATCTGAAAATGAATCAAGTTCAGCACCCAGCAAGCTGGTTGAATTAAAATAGCGTGCTATGCGGCCGTCCATACTATCAAAAACAGCGGCAATCAAGACAACGATCACAGCGTACTCATAGTTACCGTTCATGGCAAAACGAACTGCTGTTAAACCAAAACAGAGCCCCATAAGCGTTGTTAAATTTGGCAATAAACTGACAAAAGATTTATCTGTTATCTTGGCTTTTGTTACATTAAAAGATGCAGGTAGCCTTCTGGAAAAAATCCCTGATTTATAAGCCAATGTTCGCTGTTTAAAGCGATTTTTCATTACTTTTTTTAAAAGATCGTCCTTTAAAAAAGACATATTTACTGCTCGATCCCATTAGGTAAGGCAGCGTCGATATCATCTAGGTTTGCTAAAATAGATTCACCACCAATCATATATTGCCCAACCATTACCTTAGGGGTAACGCCCCTTGGTAGGTAAACATCGGCACGGCTTCCAAAACGAATTAACCCAAATCGCTGACCTGGTTTCATTTTATCTTCTTGCTTTACAAACGTCACAATACGGCGTGCAATTAAACCAGCAATTTGAATAACGCAAACCTTCTGACCTTTTTCTGTTTCAATAACGACGGCATT
>DPKF01000072.1:1094-6596 GCA_003542655.1 Holosporales bacterium | reverse complement strand
GTAATACGTTCACTTTCAACAACTTCACCATTACCATGCAATACTTTGACCGCAGTATTGACACTAAGTGTTCCTGTTTCAATGCGCCCTGTTAAAATACGCCCCAGATATGGATCAGCTTCTAGGGTTGTTGCAAGCATTGAAAATGGTGCGTTTTTATCTTTATTTGGTTCTGGAACATGTTCTAAGACAAGGTCAAATAAGCAGTGAACATCTTTACGTTCATCTTTCAGATTCATCACAGCCCAACCATTACGACCAGATGCGTATACAACTTTAAAATCTAACTGTTCATCTGTTGCATCAAGGTTTAAAAACAACTCAAAACATTCATCCAATACTTCTTCGTGACGTTCATCAGATCTGTCAATTTTGTTAATCAGCACAATTGGTTTTAGACCAAGCTTTAATGCTTTTGCTAGCACAAATTTTGTTTGTGGCATAGGGCCTTCAGCAGCATCGACTAACAAAATAACGCCATCCACCATACTTAAAATACGCTCTACTTCACCGCCAAAATCGGCGTGTCCTGGTGTATCGACGATATTAATACGTGTGTCTTTCCACATAAGAGACGTACATTTTGCTAAAATTGTAATGCCCCGTTCGCGTTCTAAATCGTTAGAGTCCATAGCGCGTTCTGTAACGACCTGATGGTCTTTAAATGTTCCACTTTGTTGTAATAATGTATCAACCAACGTTGTTTTGCCATGGTCAACGTGGGCGATAATGGCGATATTTCTCAGTTTTGTCATGAATGACCTTTCTAGATATTATGAATTAATGTTTTTTTCCACTATATGGGTTGGGCAAGCTTTTTACAGTATGTCCTTCATGTGGGTCTTTATCTGGCCGATGAGAAGGTTGTGGAACAGTTCCAGCACGTACCACCACGTATTGTTCTTTTGGTGGTGCCCAACCAGTTCTATTTATTTCTTTCTCGCTTGCTTCTAATGCATTGACGATGTGTACTAAATGTTGTCCAACAGTACCAGCCCGATTAGGCTGTTCACTCCCATTGTCTTCAGCAGCTAAATTGCCATTACTAAACAATAGGCACACACCCACTATCACCTTAAACATAACGTAACTCCACACAGTCAGTAAACTATTTATATACTGTACCATATGAAGCGCGCTAGGTCATTATTATCTTTTAGTATTTATTGGTGATGGTGCGTGCGGCCTTGATGATTTGTTGTGTGTTGTTTTTTGACAAGCGGTTGTTGTTTGACATGCGCTTGTTGAGTTGGCCTTGTTACTTGTGTTTGTGGAGGACAAGAATTTGTTGGCCTATTGATTTCTTTTAACACAGGATCTTGGCAGCGTGTTTCCTCAGATGTCAGCAGATGAACAGGAACCGCTTCTTTTGCAAAACGCGAAGAAGCTCCTGCCGTAGAATTAGTTGGCGTGGTCGCGTTATATACTGCTGTTGTCAGTGCCAATACGGCAAAAAATTTATTCATCTTATGTAACTCCAAAATAAAACGTTGTAACCTTAAAAGGTTATCATATTTTTTTATCCCAGCATACGTAAAGGATCTATATATTTTTTATTAGCACCACGTAATTGAAAATGCAGCTCTGGCTTTTTAAGACCACCTGTTTTACCAACGCGCCCAATAATTGTTTTTGTATCAACGGTTTGACCCGCCTTCGCTGTACAAGATTTTAAATGTGAATAAATAGACATTGTGCCATCTAAGTGTTTTACAATAACCGTTTTACCAAAACCTTCAACAGTAATATCGGATTTTACAATAACGCCTTTTCCTGCAGAATAAACAGGTGTACCTTCAGGTGCCGAAATATTAATCCCGCCAGATAAATTACCATTGGCGTCAGTCTTAACCTTTTTCGTCACTTTGCCTTTTACTGGCCAGTGATATTTCCCTTGGGGTAATACCGCCTCTTCACCCATTTTTGTATTACCTTGTAACTTTTCTTGACTCAAATCACGAATTTCTTCATTATGATCAGCAGAAACAGAGTCACTTAATTTTAAACCTGTTGATATTCCCACGTCATTGTTTGCAGATACTTCAACGCCATCTGCCTCAAAACTTGAACCAAACTTACTGTGAGTCTCTTGTTTTCCTTCTTTAGGGAAGACAATGACTTTTTGCCCTGGAATAAGCTCATAAGGTGCGGTTAGGCGATTGACATTAATAAACTCTTCCTCAGTCATTGCAAATTTTTTGGCAACCATCGAAACCGTTTCACCTTCTTGAACGGAGTAATATGGATTGGGTTTTCTTGCATACACAAACTGAACCGCAGAGGAATCTTTTGTAGAGGTACATGACGGCAATACAACAACTGACAAAAAGGCAAGAAGGACTGGTCTTATAAAATTTTTTGGGCTAAAATTATTACCCATAAAAGTTGTCATAAAAATATCTCCAGCAAATAACAAATAAAATCTATTTTATACTACGCGTTATGGTATACTCTTTTCAAGAGAGATGATCATTTCATTTTAATTTTCAGTATATATAAGCATTGTAATAATAGAGTTTTATGAAATTACCTTTAAATATTTTAAAAAAAATCCACTTTATTGGCATCGGTGGTATTGGCATGAGTGGTATTGCAGAAATTCTACATAACTTAGGATATAGTGTTCAAGGTTCTGACCCTTCAACATATGGTAACACAAAGCGTCTCATATCCCTCGGTATTACTGTTTTTGACCACCACGATGCAACCAATATTGGCAATACAGATATTGTTGTAATTTCCTCAGCCGTTAAAGAATCAAACCTTGAATTAATTGAGGCGCGACGCAGAGGACTCCCCGTTATTAAACGTGCTGAAATGTTGGCAGAGATCATGCGTTTTCGTTTATCAGTAGCTGTTGCTGGAACACATGGAAAAACAACAACAACGTCAATGTGTGCAGCCGTTTTAGATGCGGCTAATTTTGATCCAACCGTTGTGAATGGTGGCATTATTAACACTTACAATACAAATGCGCGTCTTGGAAAAGGTGATTGGATCGTCGTTGAAAGCGACGAATCTGACGGCTCTTTCACAAAGTTACCCGCAACAATAGGCATTGTAACCAATATTGACCCAGAACACATAGAACATTATGGCAGTTTTGACGCACTAAAAGATGCTTTTTATACGTTTATTGAAAACTTGCCTTTTTATGGCCTGGGAATTTTGTGTATCGATCACCCAGAGGTACGCGCACTATCTGCAAAAATAAAAGATCGCCGTATTACAACATATGGTTTTAGCGCTGATGCAGAAGTCCGCGCCTATAATTTACGTCCTGAAATGGGTGGCACGTATTTTGATGTTGACATCATGCCAAAAAGCAAAAAATATATAAATAATACAAATGAACACATTAAGGTGCTACCCAAACGATACAAGAATTTATTCTTACCCATGGCTGGTGACTATAATGTTTTAAACTTTCTATCAACAATTGCCGTTGCTGAAGAACTAGGTATTAATGAAAGTTTTATCAAAAAAGCGCTGAGCGACTTTAAAGGCGTCAAGCGCAGATTTACCCATATTGGCACCGTAAAGGGCGTTGATATTATTGATGATTATGCACACCATCCAACAGAAATAACGATGGTTTTAAAAGCGGCAAAACAGTCAACAAAGGGGCGCGTTATTGCCGTCATGCAACCGCATAGATATACACGATTGCGTGATTTATTTGAAGAATTTTCAACCTGTTTTACAGACGCAGATCAAATTATATTAGCGCCTGTTTTTGAAGCTGGTGAAACCCCAATAGCTGGCATATCATCAAACACGCTTGCTGAAAAAATCCAAGCATATAAGAAGGATGTGACCACAATAGCTGAGCCCAATATAATACCTTCTCTCCTTGCAAATAGAATGCAAACAGGGGATACAATTATTTATTTGGGTGCCGGTAACATAACACAATGGGCTGCAGATCTGCCACGCAACTTGGCGGAACTTGATTTACATATGGAATCTAACAACACACCAGTACCGCTTACAACCCTTCGTTAAAAGGATAAAAATATGCCCTTATCAAATTTTCAAGGTCTTATTGGTATTTGCACTATATTTTTAATTATTTTTTTGCTATCAGAAGATCGAAAAAAAATTAAGTGGCGCTTTGTTGCGCAAGGTTTCTTACTGCAGTGTACAATTATGTTACTGATTACCTTTGTACCGGCGATAAAATCGGGCATTCAATCTGCCAGTTCTGTTGTTATGCTTTTAAAAGATGCTACCCGCGCAGGAACATCTTTCGTATTTGGTTACCTTGGCGGAGGGGAAGCGCCCTTTATGTTAAAAGATGGTGCCGCAAATAGTTTATTTGTTTTTGCTTTTCAAGCGTTACCCCTTATCATTGTTGTAAGCGCACTATCTATGCTTTTATTTCATTTAAAAATTATTCCTTTTATTGTGCGTATACTCTCCCCCATATTTCAAAGACTTCTCCATGTTGGGGGGGCGATGGGTGTTGTGGCCTCAGCTAAATTATTCTTAAGTCAAATGGAAACACCCTTGCTTATTCGCCCGTATCTAACGAATTTTACGCGAACAGAACTTTTAATGGTCATAGCATGTGGTATGTCAACAACTTCTGCTGCAGCGGTCCCTCTATATGCTATGATACTTGGCAATACATTTGATAATGTTGTGCCACACATTTTAGTGGCATCCCTCATTAGTATTCCAGCCGCCATAACATTGACGCGTATTTTAATACCAGAAGAAGGCGAGAAAACAAAGGGAGATGTAATAGCCCCATTTAATTTTAAAAGCTCTATGGATGCTATATCTAAAGGTGCCGTTGATGGTATGGGCATATTTTGGAATATTACATCTATGCTTATTGTGTTTGCCGCGCTTATCTATTTAGTAAATGCCCTTGTTGGAAAAATAACCCTCATCACACTTGGCCATGTTTACTCTGTGCAAAATATTTTAGGATACCTTGTTGCCCCATTTACCTTTGCAATGGGTGTGCCATGGGCGGAATCAATGGAAGCGGCCCAACTGTTAGCAACAAAAACAATTCTAAACGAAGTATTTGCTTTTGCTGAACTTTCAAAAAGCACACTATCCGAACATTCAAAAAAAATTATGCTATATGCTTTATGTGGATTTGCAAATTTTTCCTCAGTCGGTATGGTGATTGGGTCCCTTGGAACACTTGTCCCCGAACGCCGTAACGATATTATCTCTCTAGCGCCTAAAGCCGTACTAATTGGCACAATGGCAACATGCCTTAGCGGCACACTCGTTGGCCTTTTGCATTAAACCCTCAGGATAAGAATGAAATATAAGCGAGAATTATTGATACGTTTTAGGTAATAGACTGTATTTTTTGAAACGTATGCAGAGCGATAAAATTCTTCTATCCTTAATAAGCGGTTTTATCTACACTTTTAGATGAATTTTGTGTTTTTGATAGAGTTGTTTTCTGATGGGCCTCCGTAAGTTCCCACAAAATCCGCGCCCCCGCCTCCCCCACCACAAAGCTGCAATCTCCCC
>DPKF01000072.1:0-1084 GCA_003542655.1 Holosporales bacterium | reverse complement strand
CTCCACCAAATCAGTGGCCCTCTACAATTAACCCTACCCCTAAATATTTAAGAAAAAGTTAACAAGGCACAAAAAATAATTATTTTTTTAAGGCCCCAGAAAACCCAAACATCTCCTACCTCAAGCGATCCACGGCTACTCAGTTTATCCTGTCACAACTTTAATCCCGAATTAGGGTTTTAAGCGTTATAAAACACTTAAAATAGCCTCAATTTTTTGACGCTCTGTAGTTTTTTCTTGCTGCATATCATGATCAATTTTCCACAAAGCTGGCTTTGCCTGCTTATAAGATGCATTGCCTAATTTCTTTTCTAATCGCGTTAATTCATCTTTCAGTTTTTCATTTTTTTTGGCTAATAGGGATTGTACGTCTTTCATATCAATACCATCACCTAAATGTGCCATGGCTGAAATATCGCCCACAATGAAAGGAACACCATCATTTTTATTACTTATAAAAATTTTATTAACGCGCGCTAAATGTTGAATCAAATTTGTGTAATGGTATAGCTGCTCAGCATCTTTACCATCTTTTAAAGTAATGTCAATTTTGGCGCCGGGTTGCACGCCAAGCAGTCCTTTTAGCGATCTGACTTCTGCAGAAAAATTAAAGACATCTTGAATGGTTTGATGCTCTGTTTCAAATGCATAATTATCTAATGGCCATTTAGCTGTTATCAGCATATCATCAGATCTAGAAAAATTTCCCCATAAAGCTTCTGTAATCATAGGTGTTACAGGATGCAAAATTTTTAAAATACTAAGGAATCCCCATGTGGCTGTTTTGCGGCACTCTTCTTGAATGGCTGTCGGTATATCATCAGATAGCATGGGTTTTAAGGCCTCTAAAAATACGCCGCAGTATGTATTCCAAAACCATTGATAAATATAACTTGAATATAAGTCAAAACGATATGCTTCTAATTGTGTTGTGGCTTCTTTCACAATCATAGAAATTTCTTGTACCAACCAACAATTAAGGGCATGTTTTACTTTTGCGGGATTAAAAAAAGCATCATATTCACAATTATTCATTTCTAAAAAGCGCGCACTGTTCCATAGTTTTGTCATAAAATTACGGTTT
>DPKF01000175.1 GCA_003542655.1 Holosporales bacterium | reverse complement strand
GTAAATAATTACTGTTTATCAATAATTTTTGATTGACAATCATTCTTCAGTGGAATAAAGTATATATATGCTTATTACTTTTAAAGGATTACAGAATGCAGAAAATTATAAAGACCAGCAAATGGACCATAACGATTATTAAAATTTTGTGTATAGCGATCTCTCTGATCGTTTTCTTGCCTTGGGTGTTTATTGACACATCATTTATTCAAGATTTAATGAAAGATGGTTTTATCCATCAACCTGTCCTGATCAATGAAAGTATCGGCGTTATTGAATTGTGGAAAATGAAATGGACGTTTCTAAATAAGTCTATGGCGGTAGCCGCTGATATGATCAGCATGCTCCCTATTTATATCAGTTTATTTATTTTAAGGAAAATTTTTACAAACTATATAAAAGGAGCCGTTTTTACAATCGATAACGCTAAATACTATAAAATATTAGGGGCGCTCTTTTTTGCATATGGTTTAATTGCAGAACCTTTAAGCCATACGGTTAAGATTCTTGCGCTTACAATCGAAAATGGACCTGGAAAAAGAATTTTAGCACTTGGTTTTGGAACACCTAATCTGGAGGCTTTGTTTTGTGGCTTAATCGTGATCTTAGTATCCCTTGTTATGCAAGAAGCCAGTAAAATTAATGATGAACATTCTTATACGGTGTAATGAATGATGGAAATTATTGTAAACTTAGATGTCATGCTGGCAAAACGTAAGATGAAACTTCAAGACTTAGCTGAACTTGTTGGTATTACGCCACAGAACTTATCAATTTTAAAAACGGGTAAGGCAAAGGCTATCCGTTTTTCAACCTTAGCCTTAATTTGTAAACATCTTGAGTGTCAGCCGGGCGATATTTTAGAATATCGGTAAAATGCTTTATTTTGTGATACACTAAAAGAATATGTTGAATATCAAAATATAGTGACTTTTTTGTATGAAGCAGTCTAAAAATAGTGAGTTAGATAGTGTGACGTCGTTATCAGGCGTTCCAGATGGATATTTGCCCTTTGTCCTCAGGGATATTGCCTTAAGTACAAAAGCGCTTCAAGTGTTTGTGACGATTAATAATGAACAAACAACCCTTTTAGAGCGTCAGATTAAAGCGCTTGATAAAAATGTAGCGATCTTAACATTTCCAGGATGGGATTGTTTGCCTTATGATCGTGTTGGACCCAGTGCATCCATCGTTAATCAGCGTATTAATACATTGTTGAGCCTTGCGACTTCAAATGTGGCCGGCTTACTTCTTGTTAGTAGCAATGCGTTTATACAAAAAATGCCACCAAAAGCGTATTTTCAAAATAAAATAACCACTATGTCGACAGGTGAAACGTGTCCCCGTGCAGAACTGCTAGAGACATTGCAAAATTTGGGGTATAAAAAAGTGTCAACAGTTTATGAGACTGGAGATTACGCTGTTCGGGGCAGTTTATTAGATGTTTTTGTAAGTGGCCAAAAGCTTCCTTTTAGAATTGATTTTTTTGGTGATGAGATTGAATCAATTAAAACCTTTGAAATTGATACACAAACCACATTCAAAGACCAAGAAGAGGTTTCAACCTTTCAATTAAGACCATCAGTTGAGGTTTTGCAAAATAAAAAAGCGAACCAGATTTTTTGCACGCGTTATGAACAGCTTGAAGGGTATCAAAATAGTCAAAATGATGAATTGTATCAAGCGATAAATGACAATAGGTCTTTTCAAGGCATCGAGCATTGGCAACCGTTGTTTTTTGCTGAATCTTTTGTTGGTATTGAAAGTTATTTAGATAGTACTGAATCATCCATTTATATGGATCATCGCGTCCAAGAATCATTAAAAGACCAACAATCTTTAATTTTTGATTATTATCGTGCGCGTTTAAACCCCATAGCGGGTCACTATGCACATAAACCCTTACCGCCAGAATTGTTTTATAAATCAGATTTTGATGACTGCATAAACATATCCCCTTTGGTTGATCCTAAATCACGCGACTTAGGGGGTAGATTATTAACAGATTTTCCCTTGCGGCATGATAATCCTGATTTTTTTGAGGATGTCGTTGCTTATATAAAATCACATTCACAAAAAAAACGTGTGCTTTTAATTTGCGCCAGTGAAGGGCTTCATAGCCGAACTGTTGATTTATTACAGCAACATGGTTTAACAAAAGAACTTGATTATTTATTAATGCCACTAGAACGCGGTTTCATCACGCATGATCAATTAGTCATTACTGATCAAGAAATTTTGGGTTCTCGTCTTTTTTTAAACAAGGAGCGAAAAAAACGCAGCAAACGGTTTTTTACAGAACTTTCAGAGCTTGAAGTTTATGATCTTGTGGTTCATTGTGACCATGGTATAGCGCGGTATTTGGGGCTTCAAACGATGCAGGTTCAGGATATGGAACATGATTGTTTAGTCTTAGAATATGAAGGTGGTAACAAGCTGTTTTTGCCCGTTGAAAATATGGAGCTTATAACACGTTATGGTGGTGATTCTAGTTTTACGCAACTTGATTCTTTGGGGAATAAAAAATGGGCAACGAAGAAAGGAAAAGTTAAAAAGCGTGTTCAGCTTATTGCAGCTTATTTATTAAAGCTTGCAGCAGAGCGTATTCAAAAAGTGGGCGATATATTTTCCAGTCTTAAAAATGACTATAAAGAATTTTGTAACCGGTTTCCTTATGATGAAACGGATGATCAACTATCAACGATAGAAGATGTGACTAAAGATTTTTCCTCAGGTAAGCCAATGGATAGGCTTGTTTGTGGTGATGTTGGTTTTGGTAAGACAGAGATCGCTTTGCGCGCCGCATTTTTAGCTGTTAGTCATGGCAAGCAGGTTGCTATTTTAACACCAACAACCTTGCTTTGCCGGCAGCATACAAAAAGCTTTATAGAACGTTTTGATGGTACACCTTATAAAATTGCGCAATTGTCTCGGTTTGTGCCACATGCAAAAGCACAGCAAATAAAACAGGATGTTAAGGATGGAAAAATCGATATATTAATTGCAACGCATGCGATTATTAGGGGGGATATTGACTTTAAAAATCTGGGTCTTTTTATTATTGATGAAGAACAGCACTTTGGTGTAAAGCAAAAAGAAAAACTTCGTGTGGAATACCCTGATGTGCATTCTTTAACCCTCACAGCAACGCCTATTCCACGAACTTTGCAATTATCTTTATCAGGGGTTCGTGACCTATCGCTTATCATGACGCCGCCGCAAGATCGATTGGCGGTTAGAACGTTTATCACACCTGAAGATTCAGTTTTAATTGAAGAAGCCATTTTAAAAGAATGTAATCGGGGTGGGCAAATTTTTTATGTTTGCCCGCATGTTGCCGATCAAGCTAAGATTGCGGCACGCTTAAAAAATATTTTGCCAGATTTGCGGTTTGCAACGGTCAATGGTCAAATGACTGGTCCTGCGATGGAGAAAATTTTAAATGATTTTGCAGATAGGCATTATGACTTATTACTGGCGACAAATATTTTAGAGTCTGGCATTGATATGCCGTCTGTTAATACGATTATTTTACATCATTCACATTTATTTGGTTTATCGCAGTTGTATCAATTGCGTGGACGTGTTGGCCGCGCAAAGATACAGTCATATGCTTATTTTACAGTGCCAGCAAATAAAAAAATGACCGATAATGCCACAAAGCGGTTAGAAATTTTACAAAGTTTAGATAAATTGGGTTCTGGTTTCAATTTGGCTAGCCATGATATGGATATTCGTGGTGGCGGCAACATTTTAGGCGAAGAACAATCGGGCCATATAAAAGAGGTTGGTATAGAAATGTATCAGCGACTACTCCAAGAAGCAATTCTTATCGCAAAAGCCGAAAAAACGGGTGATATTATTCAAGAAGATTGGTCGCCACAAATTAATCTTGGTTCTGCTATATTGATACCCGCAGATTATGTGGATGATTTAACATTACGTTTGGGTTTGTATAAACGGTTGTCAACTTTTACCTCCGTTGAAGAAATTGATAATTTTGCAGCAGAACTTGTTGATCGTTTTGGAAAAATGCCCCTTGAAGTAAATAATTTATTACAGGTTTATGAACTGAAACTAATTTGTAAACGTGCGTTTATTAATACGCTTGATGTTGGCCCAAAAGGATTTTTAATTGGTTTTCATGAAAATAAATTTCCAAATTTTGATGGGCTCATTACATTCCTTCAAGGCAAGGAGATGGCAAAACGCACTAAAATTCGCTCTGACCATAAAATATTTATCAATTTTGAATCTGGTGATTTGCAAAATAGGTTTTTGGTTTGTCAAAAAATCTGCAAAAAATTGCTGAATTTAGTTCCGACTGCGGACACGCATTAGAAAAGTGTAGCGTTTAAAATAGGAGACATTTATCTTAAAGGATGAAGAAAATAATATACTTGCAGCGATGGGGAACACTATACTCGAATAAAGACGATCATAGATAACCTATAACCTTGAAAAATATTAATTTCTTTTGGAATGACGATAGTAAATGAATTTTATTGCTGAACTTAAAATAGCGTTAAAAAAACGTGCTTTGCTAGCAATAGCAATCATGTGTTTTTTTTGGAGCGCATCGTCCTTAATGGTTTTTTCTATTTTGCCTGTGTTTATGACAGAAGAATTGGGCATAACACCATTAGAACTTGGGTGGATTGAAGGTATTGCCGTATCTTTAGCATTTGTTGCTAAAATTTTATCAGGCATTTTAAGTGATTATATAAAACAACGTCGTGTTTTGTTAATTATTGGGACAGTAACATCGCTCATTTTTAAATCACTATTTGCCCTTGCAACTAGTGGACTGAGTATATTTATTGCACGTTCTATGGATCGTATTGCAAAAGGCGTTCGTTCCGCCCCTGTAGATGCATTGATTGCGGATTTATATCCAAAAGAAAATCATGGTATGAGCTATGGCCTGCGGCAATTTTTCTATATTATGGGCTCTGTTATTGGCAGTCTAATTGCTGCCATTTTACTGGGTGTTTATCACGACTATAGATTGGTTTTTTGGTGTTCTTTACTTCCTGTTTTTTTTGCCCTTATTATTGTTGTTTTTTGTGTGCATGATGCACCAACTCATATTTATGGGAAAGCTAATAAATTTGAGTGGCACTGGAAAGATCTTAAAAATTTACCCAAATCGTTTTGGCATATTATTTTGGTGTCGTCCGTCTTAATGTTGACGCGATTTAGTGATTCTTTTCTATCCTTAAAAGC
>DPKF01000129.1 GCA_003542655.1 Holosporales bacterium | reverse complement strand
TTTAAAGCAATGGCTGTGGTTAACCCTGCTATTCCTGCACCTGCAATGGCAATTTTCATGTTGTTAAGTTTTATGCCGCAAAGGTGTAGTCAAACTCATTTTACATATGTTAAAAAAATGGCTTATTGGTTTCCGCCACGTATGCGACTAATGCTTACTTGCGAAGTACCCAAATAAGTGGCAATGTATTTTAACGGACAACGGTTGGTAATTCCGGGATATTTGCGTTCTAACTCTTCGTAACGCTGAGCAACAGAATTAAATCGCATGCTCTCTATTCGTTCTTGCTCTTCTACAAGTCCGTAATAAGCTACTTTTCTTGCAGCTGTCTCTAAATCATGGTGTTTAGCACAACATTTCTCAAAATCTTCAATACTAAAAAAATAAACCTGCGCATCTTCAAGTAAGTGAATGGCTTTTTTGCTGGGTAATCCATTAAACACACTCGGGACCGCTCCTACAAACTGACCGTCAATAGCAAAATAATCAGATACCTCCTTGCCCGCTCTTTTGTAATAAACACGAGCCAGGCCTTTAGCCACAAAATACATGTGTGTAGCTTGTTTATTAAACGCCAACAATTCTTTACCCTTGCTGTATGTGCGGTATTCAATTATCGACTCAAAATCAGCTATTGTTTTGGGCGATAGCGGACTAATGTGGTTTAAAAACGCAACAATGGGGTTTGATGATTTTGTGGTATTCATAGCCAAAACATGATACAGATGTCAAAAATAAATAGTAATTCGCAACAAAATTCGTTTCACCAAACATAGTACTTTCACGACTTTAATACATGGCAATAGTAAAACCTTTTAAAGCATTACGTCCATCGCGCGATAAAGTGGCTCAAGTATCCGCTCCATCCTACGATTCGGGCAACCGAGAGAAATCATACCAAGAATTACAAAATAACCCACACAGTTATTTGCATATTGTTAAACCTTACCTGCACTTTAAAAACGAAAAGAAAAATCCCGAAAAACATTTTCCGCTTGGGTTAGATTATTTAGCTAAGTTTAAACAAGAAGGTTGGTTTACCAAAGACGAAAACGACTCGTATTACATTTACCGTGTTATTAAAGGAAGTAACGCTTACACCGGAATTATTGCTGCGGCCAGTGTTGATGATTACAACAACAACATCATTTTAAAACACGAAAATACGCTAACGGAAAAACAAAACGAATTGGCTGATCACATCCGTTGGTTTAAGCAGTTGGGCAACCCGGTGTTGTTAACTTACCAAGACTCTGATAAGATTGATGCCTTGATGGAGCATTACATTGAAAACCATGTTCCGGAGTACAACTTTATTAGTGCCGATCAGTTGAAACACAACCTTTGGGTAGTCAATAAAAAGGAAGACATCGATACCATACGTGAGGAGTTTGAAAAAATACCTTACTTATACATTGCCGATGGACATCATCGCAGTGCAGGTTCTTCGGCTTATTGCGAGTATAAAAGAACTGCTGAACCTTTATACAACGGAGAAGAATTGTTTAATTTTTTTCCAGTGTGTTTAATCCCGGCATCAAAACTTCACATATTTGAATACCACCGTTTGGTTAAAGAAGAATTGGTAAACAAACCCGATTTTATGGAGCGTGTGGCCGAATATTTTGAGGTAATACCCAGCGGTAACCTTCCGGTTCAACCCCTTAAACCTCGTGAGTTTGGCTTGTACTTTAACCATACGGCTTATCTTTTAAAACTCAAACCTGAATTTGTTTCAACACTTGAAGGGATATTGGCTAACTTAGATGTAAGTATTGTTGAAGAATTTTTATTAAAACGCATTTTCCAGATAAAAGACAGTAAAACCGACAAACGATTATCGTTTTTAGATGGCAGCAAGGGTATTTTAACCTTACAAGAAACCATTGATAATAAAGAGTTTGATTTGGCCATCACTTTATTTAAAACCTCGGTTGAGGAAGTGAAAACAGTGGCAGAAAACAACTTAATTATGCCGCCAAAATCAACTTGGATTGAACCTAAATTAAGAACCGGTTTAATTATTTACGAAACAGAATAAGTTTAACATTGTAGTATTAACAAGGCATCAACCCAAAATACAATAACCGTTGCTTATGATGTTTATCAGACTATTGTTATTGTTAGAAAATGTTGGATAAAGGTTGATGCATTTGGCCTTAACTTTGTGAACTCAAACTAAAAAAGAACTTAAATTATTACCATGACAACAAATAACACCGAACACTTAGAGTGCTTAATTATCGGAAGCGGTCCTGCCGGCTACACTGCGGCAATTTACGCTGCACGTGCCGACATGAAACCTGTTGTATACGCAGGTATGCAACCGGGCGGACAATTAACCATAACCACTGATGTAGAAAATTACCCGGGTTATCCTGATGGTATTATGGGTCCTGAAATGATGGAAAACTTCCGCAAACAAGCTGAACGTTTAGGCGCAGATGTGCGTTACGGAATGGTTACTGCTGTTGATTTCAGCGGTAAACCTCCTTATAAAGTGGTGGTTGACGAAAGCAAAGAAATTACAGCCGATACCATCATTATTTCTACAGGTGCATCAGCCAAATGGTTAGGTATACCCAGCGAAGAAAAATTAAACGGTTATGGCGTTTCTGCATGTGCCGTTTGTGATGGTTTCTTTTTTAGAGGAAAAGATGTGGCCATTGTTGGTGCCGGTGACACTGCTTGTGAAGAAGCAAGTTACCTGGCCAAAATTTGTAACAAGGTTTATATGATTGTGCGCAGAGATGAGTTCCGTGCATCAAAAGCTATGCAACACCGTGTAATGAACACACCAAACATTGAGGTATTGTTTAACAGCGAAACCGATGAGATTTTGGGTGACAAAAAAGTAGAAGGTATGCGCATTAAAAATAATGTTACCGGAGAAAAAACAGAATACGTGATACAAGGTTTCTTTGTGGCCATTGGTCATAAACCAAACACTGATGTGTTTAAGCCTTTTATTGACATGGACGAAACCGGATACATTAAAACGATTCCGGGTAGCAGCAAAACCAATATTGAAGGTGTGTTTGCTTGTGGTGATGCACAAGATAAAATATACCGCCAAGCAGTTACTGCTGCAGGATCAGGTTGTATGGCTGCTTTAGATGCCGAGCGTTATTTAGCAGCAAAACACGCACCTGCAGGGGCATAATACACCAACATGAACTGGAAAAAACTTGAGCAAATAGAGCAATTGGTTGATGTGGATGTACAATCTCATCAGGCCCCGGTAATTGTGTTTAAACACAGTACCCGTTGCAGCATCAGTTCGGCCGCATTGGCGCGTTTAGAACGCAGTTGGAACGAAACCGAAATGAGTGAAGTACAAGTCTATTATTTAGATTTAATTGCACACCGAACCACATCAAATGCCGTTGCCGACCATTACGAAGTTGAACACCAATCGCCACAGGTTTTAGTAATCAAAAAAGGGGATTGTATTTACAACGAATCGCACATGGGCATTGATTATGAAGAGTTGAAACAAGTGGTGTTGAAATAATAAATATTCGATTACAAGAAGTCCCGCGCAGCTTTGCTGCGCGGGACTTCTTACTTAATAACCTACCCAACAAAAATGCCCCAACTTTCGTTGAGGCATTTTATCAGGTTTCAATTGCTTGGAACCTTTTTGTATAACTACATTGAGCGCGAGTTATTCTCCTATTTCAACCTTACCGGTAAATGCTCCTGCAAAGGCTTTTTCTTTTACTTTAGCTTCAATTTCATCCGCTAATTCAGGGTTGTCTAAAAACAGTTGTTTAACCGCTTCACGTCCTTGACCTAATTTGGTATCACCATAACTAAACCACGATCCGCTCTTTTTCACAATTTCCATCTCGCTGCCTAAGTCCACAATCTCTCCTACTTTAGAAATTCCTTCACCATAAATAATATCAAACTCTACTGTACGGAAAGGTGGTGCAACTTTATTTTTAACTACTTTAACTTTGGTACGGTTACCTACAATGTCGTTACCTTCTTTAATCTGACCAATTCTGCGGATATCTAAACGTACGGAAGCATAAAACTTCAATGCATTACCACCAGTTGTGGTTTCGGGGTTTCCAAACATCACCCCAATTTTTTGGCGTATTTGGTTAATAAAAATAACCATGCAATTTGTGCGTGAAATAGATCCCGTTAACTTACGCAGGGCTTGGCTCATTAATCGTGCTTGAAGCCCCATGTGTGAATCACCCATTTCGCCTTCAAGTTCTGCTTTGGGCACAAGTGCTGCGACACTGTCTACAACCAAAACATCAACACCACCAGAACGTACAAGTGTATCTGTAATTTCTAAAGCTTGTTCACCCGTATCGGGTTGAGAAATTAAAAGTTCCTCTAAATTGACACCCAATTTACGCGCATAAACAGGGTCTAGCGCGTGTTCTGCATCAACAAAGGCACAGGTTCCGCCTTTTTTTTGCGCTTCAGCGATCACATGCAACGCCAGTGTTGTTTTACCAGATGATTCTGGTCCATAAATTTCAATAACACGCCCTTTTGGGAGCCCACCAACACCAAGCCCAATATCTAAACCTAAAGAACCAGTTGATACAGTTTCTGTTTCAATAACTTGGTCATCAGACCCCAAGCGCATAATAGACCCTTTACCGAAAGATCTTTCAATTTGAGTAAGGGCTGCTTCTAAGGCTTTTGATCGATCATCCGTATTTGTTTTTGCCATTGCTTTTATCCTGTAATGTAAACATTTATATTATTAAATAATTAACTCTATTAAACACGGATTTGAAAGAAATTTCCAGGGATTGTTTCAAATTTACAAAGAAACGTCTCATCTATATCTTTGAACCAATATTGCACGTGGAAAATTTTAAAACTGGATTTTCAGCACATTTTCTTCTTTGTCAGTCTTAGGGTTTTTTTCTGGTTTGAAAATGGTATCATAAGGCAAAGACTGTATCACCGTACAGTATGCATTAGCAGTTTTTTGAAAACTTGTTCCTTTTGCTGCAGTTGTTATACTTTCCAAAAAATTTAAAAGTGCTTTGTGCGATGCCTGATTAAATGTAATCCTTAGATCTGCATGTGGGGTAAAATCTTTATAAGAAAGCATGCCATCTACGCTAAGGGAAAAGCTTTCTCCAATGGCTGATGCAAAAGAAACACCTAATTCATATTCGCCTGGCAATTGATAGCTTTCGATCGATTGAACAAACGTTTTTCCATTTTCTAAAAATGTTTTTTCACCTTTAGATTCAAACGCTAAATTCAGGTGTGAAGAATAGTTAAAATCATCACCATCGACAATTGTATTATAGAAGAGATCTGATAGCTGTTTTTTTGATTTTTCTTTTGCTGTAACAGATTTCGTATTAAATTCTTCATCAACCGTAGCTAGTAACTGATTTACTTGTACGTCATCAACTAATAATGCGCGTAAAATCTCGTTACGTCCCTTAGACGTTGACGTTCCAGTCATCTTGTACGATAGTGACAATTTATTATTTTCTATATTGTTCATTGCAATAGTTTGAGCAATTTTATCAGAGGATGATCCTATAGTTTTCTCATCTTGTACATTATAATTGACTTTTAGATCTTTCAAAAAAGCTATAGCATCATTTGCAATTTCTTCTTTTTGCTCAGGTGCCCAGGTTTCTATTTTTCCAGCTTTTATAGCTTTTGAAACAGCATTTATCAATGCTTGCGCATTAAGTGTTAATGAACTATTAGAAGAACCTTTTATTATTTGCGGCAAATTGCGTCCTATTAAAATTTCCACTTGGTAAGCTACTTCACCACCAAAAGTAACTTTATCCCCCTCTCTTTTAAATTGGGATGAATGTATATCTGATTCGATTTTCATAGATAGTGGGAGAATATCTAGAATTTCAGGCATATCAAAACCTGTTTGTGTGATGCTTAGATTGACTGTACTGTTACCAGTTTCTGTATTCATGTCACTAATATAAAATTTATCATCAATCAAAAGATCTAGGATGTTTTGATACCCCTTTAAATTACGGGGTAATTTTATGCTCATTAAATACTTGGGTTTTTCAATATCAAATTTAACTGAAACTTCTTTACCTTCTTCAATCATAATTTTTTCATCGATAGGTGATACATAGTGTAAATGTGCATTTGAAGTTAATGGATTATAGCGCACGCTTAATAATACGTTGCTTTTATCAGCACTTAAAAAGTTTACTTGAAATTTAAATGCTTTAATGTCAAAGCGTTCTTTTACAGATTGAAAAATACCTTTATCTTCAAATTTTTTGAATGTATGACTTAAAATTCTTTGTGCATTATCATTAAAGAAATAAACGGCAGAACCGTAAGCAATAACACAAATTGCTGCACAGAGTGATAGTAACTTTATTTTTTTTTGCATTTTATATTCCACTTAATTGTTTATGTATACTATATGGTATCTATAGTATCTATTGTCAAGCACCCAAGATGGATATTCCGGGTTTTATGTTGTGCATGAACGTTTTTACAGGTTCATCATCTCTGCTTCAAGATCATCAATGAATGTGTGGACCAAGTGCATGCCCTGTTGCCAAAAATCAGGATCAGAAGCATCTAATCCAAAAGGCGCTAATAACTCTTTATGATGCTTGGTACCACCAGCGCGCAACATATTCATATATTTTGTTTCAAAATCGCCTTCTTTATTTTTGGGTTGTTTTCTATAAACTTCATAAAGAGAATTTACTAAGCAATCACCAAAAGCATAAGCATACACATAAAACGCGGAATGAATGAAATGGGGAATTGTCATCCAGAATTCTTGCACTTCATCTGGTACGTCTACGTAGGGGCCAAGAGCTTGCTTTTGTGTCTCTAGCCAGTGCTTGTTAATTTCTTCCCGGCTAAGCTCTCCATTTTGACGGCGACTTTCATGCACGCGGCGTTCAAAATCATAAAAAGCAATTTGACGAACAACTGTATTAATCATATCCGAAATTTTAGCTTCTAAGGCCTGCACGCGTTGCTGTGGAGACTTTGACTGTTTCAAAAGACTTTGAAAAGTGAGCATTTCACCAAAAACAGATGCCGTTTCACACAAGGTTAGGGGGGCGTTGGCCATGAGCGTGCCTTTTTCATCCGCCAATAAACTATGCATACCATGTCCTAATTCATGAGCAAGCGTTGAAACATCACGCAATTTACCTTTAAAGTTAAGCAAAATGTAGGGATGGTGCCCCTTAAACGTTGGCATATTAAAAGCGCCCGAATATTTAGATGCGGCAGCAGGTGCATCAATCCATTTGTTTGCAAAAAATTGATTAACAAGGCTTCTTGCTTGTTCACTAAAACTGCCATACGCATTTAAAACAATATCCTTTGCTTCATTCCATGAATAAATTTTACTATCATCAACAAACGGAAGGGGGGCATTTCTGTCCCAATAGGCTAATTTTTCAACACCCATTAACTGGGATTTTAGCTTATAAAAACGGTGGGCTAAACTTGCGTAATTATTTTGTACCGTTGTAAATAAACTATTGACAACATCTTCCTCTACATCGTTACTTAAATGACGCGCTGCAGCAACATCTTTAAAGCCACGCCATCTATTATTAATTTCCAAATCTTTGGCAAGAACATTGGTAATAGTCACAAATAAATCACCCTGCGCCTTTAATGTTTTAGCAATGCTTTTTGCTGCAGCTTCTCTGATATTTTGATCACTATTGGATTGTAAATTGGATATTTCTGCAATGCCAATTTTTTCACCATTGTAATCAAATCGCAACTTTGATAGCGTTTCATCAAATAATTTTGACCATACTTGCGTGCTGGTGATGGACTTATCCGACAGAAGCTGTTCTAATTTTTCATCTAATTGATAATCTTTCATTGCACGCACGCGACGCAGCCATGGTTTATAGAACAGTAAATCTTTATATTCCAAAAATGCTTTATCAAACTGATCTTGATGAATACTATTCAGATCAATCGTAAAAAAAGCCAACTGTTGTTCTAAAGTTGTTAAAAATTCAACAATTTTCTGATAAAAACGTTGAATATCTTCTTTATCTAGATTGGTAAAAGATAAAAGCCGTGCATAAACAGCAAGCTTCGTCGATAAGCTTGTGATTTCTTCATAAGATGATAAAGCATCAAATAAATCGTCTGCACACCACGCAGAACCAGAGAATAATGTTTTATATTTTCTGGAAAATGACGCACAGATTTGACAAAGATAATCCTGATCACTTTGTATTTTAGCATCATGAATATTTTTATACAGATCTGTTAAATCCCATTTTGGTAGCTGTGCATCAGTCATATAATCTGAATCCTTAAAAATGTTAGTAACTTATTAAAAAATGACCTAACTTGCCCACAATAGGTGGGACGGTTGATGATGAACACGAAACAGTCATCGTGAGCG
>DPKF01000164.1 GCA_003542655.1 Holosporales bacterium | reverse complement strand
ACCTATTTCTTTATAAATCGTTAATGCAACAAAAGTAATCTCGAATAGGGGTTACAGATTTTTAAAAGGCATCTTCAATAAGAGTCTTATAATTTTGCAATTTTCCTTCGATCGTAGAGATGGTCATGTCACCTGTTTTAGGTGACTTATACTGAATTTGAAGATTGAACTTCTCACCCTTTATTGTTGCGAGTGAACCAATTGCAGAATGACATGTTCCTTGAAAACACTGTACGGCATAGCGTTCTAGTATACTTTGTGCATAGGTTGGGGCATGACTAATATATTGCATTAAATCGTATAAATGCTCTTTACCCTCAACCCCAATAATTCCCTGGCAACTAGCAGGCGTAAATATATTTTGATCCAGTAAAATTAGATCGTATTTTTCTTCCAAATCATTTTTGATGTTTAATCGTTGGATTGCCGCCGCAGCCATAATGGTTGCATTTATTTTACCATCAGCTAAGGTTTTAAGGCGCGTGCCAATATTGCCGCGCAGAGGTTGTACAATAACATTTGGATAAAGGTTTTTGATAAAGAACGCTCGCCTTGGTGAACACGTGCCCAATATAAACGGTGGGCCAGATAGTTGCATATATTTTTGTGCACATCCCTTTGGGGTAATAAATACATCTCCTACATGATCACGTTCCAAAGTTGCTAATAATTTTAAATTTTTAGGGTGCGTTGTTTCTAAGTCTTTTAATGAATGTACGGCTAAATCAATATCATTATTTAAAAGCGCTTGCTGCAATTCTTTTGCAAATAAAACTTTGCCACCAAGATCTGCTAAAGGTCTTGTTTGATCTTTGTCACCGGATGTTTGAATTTTAGTAATTTCGGTATCAATATTGTGTATTTTTAATTTGTCACAAACCCGTTGTGCTTGTAGCAGTGCAAGCGGACTGTTTCTTGTGCCAACTTTCAATTTTTTCATCAGTAAAATACGTATAATGTTTTTTGTGTTATTAACGCATTTTAAACGCTTGAAAACAAGCAATACTTACGAATCGTAAAAGAAAAGGCGTTCTAGCCAATTCCTATGAAGCACATCAAACAGTTTACCCCGTTTTTTTATACAACATGGTTGAAAGGCATCGATCCATAAGTTTTGCAAAAGCACCATTGCCAAAAATGTTAGCGCTTGTAATAACAGGATCAAACAAAATATAAAGCGCTGTGATTAAAGACATCATCTCTCCTGAAAAACCAAGATATGCATCTAAAATAGGCAGCATGACAATAATACCGCCACCAGGAATTGCAGCAACTGAAAATTTTGCCAGCATAAAATAGAACGCAAAAATCAAATAGCTATAAAATGAAGGCTCTTCAATGCCAAAACTTTTAAGGACGGCGTAAGCAAAAATGGGGATAGCAAAACAATCGCCAATTAAGTGTATGTTAACGGTTGCTGGAACAACAGACCTTGCTAAATCTTTATTCTTAGCCCCATTTTGAACACCCATAATGGTAAGCGGCATGCTGGCCGCACTGGACATTGTGCTAAAACCACACATGGCTGCCGGCAACATACCCTTAACATGGTTTATAAATTTTGCCACGCAGCCTTGGCTTACAAGTAAGTACAGAATTAAAATATAGCCATACTGTGCTAGCGCTATGATGGTAAAAATCGTTGCGTAATCTTTAACAATAACACCCATCACGCCATCATGTTGTAATTTTACGATAAATCCAATGATAAAAAGCGGGACGATAAAAATGGTTCCTTTTAATACTTTTTCAATAAATTGTTCAATGCGTTTTGCCAGGTTCATGGATTGAAGTGGATAAAATCTTGGCAAAATAATACCCAAAATGATACTAGAAAACATGGCTTTGTCATTGCTAATAAATGTTGGAAAATCAAAGGTCCACAAAGGTGCAAGACCAGAAATGGCATTTGGCTTTATCATTTGCAGATCAAAGCTATAAACCCAGGAACCAATAAAATGACTCAGTAGTGTTGAAAAAAAGTTAGAACAACATACCAATATTAATATCAGCCCTATAATTTTGGTTGCCTTATTTGAAAGCATCACAGCTGTTTTAAAAAGGAGCGCAAAAATAATAACCGGCAATACCAAAACAATTAAGTTTTTTATTGTTAAACTAACAGCATAAAATCCTTGCTTGATATCTAATGGCATATGTGGTGTCAGCAGAACAATACCAGCAATTAAAATTAACAATAAAACGGGCATTTTACGAAACATGATAGGGGCCTATTAAAATAAAAGGTAGAATTCAAGGCAAAGCAAGCATATGCCAACCGATATACACAAATAAGATAATACCTTTTGTCTTATATTAAAATTCTTAGATCTTATCCCCATAATGCCCGGAAGAATAAGGGCAAGCATTGCGAGCCATGCGCTAGCAACACTTAGGGCTAATATGAATCCTTTAGGATAAATAACGGCAAAAATAAAGGGTATACCAAATGTTAACAGAACGTTAAGGCGGTTTTTTACGGCAGGTGATTGTATGATCATTTTATTTTCTGTGAGTTCTGTAACATAATTAAATTGACCAAGACCCACACCCAAAAAGGAGGTAACAATAGCGCAGAACGAAAAAACATTTAATAAATGGGGCATAAGCATTGGATAAGGGCTCATGTGGCCAATTTGATTGAAAAAGACAGGGAGTTGATCTTGATTTAATGTTGCCAGTTGTGCACAAGAAATGGTACCAAGGGTCGCTGTTTGCCATAAGATATACACAAAAAGAGTGATGATACTACCAATAAAAAAGCTTAACATTAATTTTTTTTGGTCATTTTTTAAGTAAGAAACTAAGCTTGGAATACTGCCGTGGAAACCATAAGATGTAAAAAATATGGGAATAATAATGAACCAGTTCTTTATGTCAAATGTCGTTGCTTCACATAAAAAAACAGTTTGTGTTTGCGGTAATAAAAAAAATAACAGTGCTGCAAATAAAGAGAATAATATTTTTAAAAATATCCGGTTTGTGTGGTCAACAGCACGTGTTGAAACGCTCACAATACCACCAAAAATCACACTAAAAATAAAAACACCAAGTGCGTGTGGAATATGAACATTTATTTGCGATAAGAAGCCCAGAATGATGGATGTTCCACCCGTCATATATGCTGCTAGTAAGCTATAGAATAAAAGCATTTTTACACACAGGGCTACTATTTCTCCTGCAGTGCCTAGCTCCATCTTTGCAAGCTTTGCAAAGCTTATACTTGCCGGCCTTCCTTTAAAAAGTGCCAATTGAATGTATGATGCAATAATCATTAAAAGCCACATCCAAAACAATAATAACAAACTGTTTTTATAGCCAATGCTAGCCGCTGTTAAAGGCTGCGCTAAAACGGCAGCACCAATTGCTGTTCCTGCAAC
>DPKF01000124.1 GCA_003542655.1 Holosporales bacterium | reverse complement strand
AAAAAAATAATCCCGAATTAGGGTTCTTAGAACAAGCGAACACCATTTTATCTTCTTTTTTAATCTATATATTACTTGTATAATGCCTTAGATCTGTGATTAAGTGATAGCATATATGTGCATTAAGCAATTGTGGAGTCATAATATGGATTGGGATAAACTAAGGGTTTTTCATGCGGTCGCGGAGGTAAACAGCCTCACAAATGCTGGTGTTGCCCTAGGCTTAAGCCAATCAGCCGTTAGTAGACAAATTTCATCGCTTGAAAATGGTCTAAATATCAAACTTTTCAATCGTCACGCTCGCGGCCTTATCTTAACCAACGAAGGGGAGATTTTATACAAAACAACACGTCATATTTTTTCTCTTTTACACACTGTACAAACAAAAATTGCAGATACAAAACATGCCGTTAAAGGAACCTTAAAAATTGCAACCACAACAGCCGTTGGCACCGTTTGGTTGCCACCCAGGTTAAATTCTTTTTTTGATGCACATCCAGATATCAGCGCACAGTTTATTTTAACAGATGGGGAAGTAGATTTTACCATGAGAGAAGCTGACCTAGCTATACGTTTTGGAAAAAGTAAAAATCCACCACCTGGTATGGTTCATCAACATTTATTTAACGTTAATCTAAAAGCATATGGCGCTAAATCCTATTTTAAAAAATATAGCACCCCAAAGACAGTGGACGAACTATCAAACCATAAATTACTTGTCTATGGAGGCGGTGCCGCAGCACCAACAGATCATGTGAATATGTTATTACACCTAGGCGCTAAACTTTATGAAGTTCGTGAACCCTTTATACAGTTACCCAGTGCTTTTGGGTTATTAGAATGCGTACGGGCAGGCATGGGCATCGCCTTAATAGCAGATTACATTGCCCGTGATTATGACGATTTAATCCCATTATTTCCAGATATATCCCACCCTGTCAGTGAAATGATTATGGCCTACCCAAAAGAACTAATTGGTACAAAACGCATAGAGGCATTTTTAGATTTCATCAGAAAAGAAGCGGTAAAATTAAAATAGACTGCAATCTGTTTGACAATTATAAAGAAAGCTCGTCTTCAATAAGCGCCCAAAGTCTTTTATCTTTGTCACGTGTCGATACCCAATCACCATCCATATATTCAAAATGATGAGCGCCCGTTACAGGCGTTGATACCCAAATTTGTTGTGTCACACCATGGTAATTTATTTGATAAGTGCCTTTAGCATTATTTAAAACAAGTTCTTGCCCATGAATATCCACATCATCAAAGTCATTTTCTTCACACCAATCAAAGATTTTATTAATTTCAATTTCAGCGCGCTTAGAAATATGCATATTTTACCTAAAGTGTAATGGTGGAGCCAAGGGGAATCGAACCCCTGACCTCTACAATGCCATTGTAGCGCTCTACCAACTGAGCTATGACCCCTAACTGTTTTATCCTAGCAAAGCTTAATAGATATAATCAATGACATTTTAAGAGAAGGTTTATATTTAGTATGCCATTATTATTTTACATAGGCACCTTCTCTAAACTAGAGAGTCATATTTTAACCTATATATTTCTCTCTATAATTAAATAAATAATCAGGTAGTGCACCCCCTATGAATTGAGCACATATAAAAATTATTTAAAATTTATCAAAGATGTACGTTATGCTATACTATAAAGAACACTATTTTAGCTCAAGGACCTTTTATGAAAATTCATTTTTCAGCCACTCCAGAAGAAAAAGGTGTACTGGTTTTACCGGTATGCTCTGAAAAAACGCTCACAACTTCCTCTGCCGTATACGAAACCCAAACCTATGGGCACCTTTCAAAAGCAATGGACGCTGCTAATTTTTCTGGTAAAATGGGTGAAGTCGTTCGCCTGTATGCGCCAGCTGGCACAACCTACAACCAAATTATATTAATTGGCATTGGCGATGCCGCGGCACTTACACTGCAAAAATTTGAAGAAGTTGGTGGAAATATTTTTAAAACCATAGAAAAAGAACTAAACGTCGTTATCGATTTTTCAGCCATTCAAAAAACAAAAAATATGAAGCCTTTTGAATGGACAGCACATTTAGCTGCTGGCTTAGAGCTTAGAAGTTTTAAATTTTTGAAGTACAAAACAAAAAATAAACAAACCTTAGAATCGACACTTGAGAATGTAACCTGCAAAGTATCTGAAGATTCTCTAGCACAAACAATTTTCAGCCAGCTTCAAGCGGTAACTGAAGGTGTTTTTTTAACACGTACGCTTGTCTCAGAACCACCAAACGTTTTATATCCAGAAAGCATGGGTGATATTGCAAAAACACTCTCAAAAATTGGCTTAAAGGTAGAGGTTTATAACAAGAAAGATTTAGAACGTCTGGGTATGGGCGGCCTAATTGGCGTTGGTCAAGGAAGTGCTAAAGAACCAAAACTTATTGTAATACAATGGTTGAACGGTCCCAAAGATCAAAAACCTGTTGCCCTTGTTGGAAAAGGCATAACATTTGATACGGGTGGCATATCCATAAAACCAGCTGCCAATATGGAACACATGAAATATGACATGGGTGGATCAGGTGTCGTCATAGGACTGATGAAAACACTTGCCCTTAGAAAAGCAAAAGTTAATGTTGTGGGCGTTATGGCCATGGCTGAAAACATGCCGTCAGGAACAGCCTATAGGCCCTCTGATATTTTAACAACCATGTCTGGCCAAACCATTGAAGTTCAAAATACTGACGCTGAAGGCCGGGTCATTTTGGCAGATGCGCTCTGGTATACGCAAGATCGTTTCAAGCCACAAACAATGATTGATCTTGCAACGCTTACGGGTGCGGTTGGTGTTGCCTTGGGCGACCAGCATGCAGGCCTAATGTCAAACAATCATGAACTTGCTGCAAAGTTATTAAAAGCCGGTGATGATGTAAACGAGCCTATGTGGCGCCTTCCCCTTACAGAAAACTATGATAAGTTTATGGATTCTGATGTTGCTGATATTAAAAATATTAGCGCAGGTTCGGGTGCTGGCACAATAACAGCCGGTCAATTCTTGCAGCGCTTTGTAAACAACACACCATGGGCGCATATTGATATTGCTTTCATGGCATGGGACAAGGTTGGAAATAAACCCCTGTGCGATAAAGGTGCAACAGGTTATGGGGTGCGTCTACTGAACAAATATATAAAAGATTCTTTTGAATAGATTTTAAATAGCTTTAAGTAGGGATATTTTTATCCCTACTCACTTGATTTTTATCCAAAAATCCTTTAAATTATTTAAGTATTGCGGAGAGGTGGCCGAGCGGTTGAAGGCGCACGATTGGAATTCGTGTATACGGTATCCCCGTATCGAGGGTTCGAATCCCTCTCTCTCCGCCATTTTATTGGCGCCGAACTTTTTGGGCGCTGCAACAACAGACCGCCTGCAACACAATGCAACCCTCGTAAAGTGAGTTAGCTGTATTGAAAACAAAAAAATCAGCCAAAATGAACCTAAATCTTTAGGCCAACCTGCTGCTATTAGACTGCTAATTGACGATTCATTAAAATTGCAGAACCATCATGAGAAAGTCGTGTCCAAAAACAAGAAATATACCTCTCTTTATACCTAAATTATGTTAGTGTCATTAGATGCGATAGAACCTAACTGGTCACGGGTTAGAAAAACACATAGAAATTTTTTGTAAGACCGCAGCTGGTTCGGGACGTATATGC
>DPKF01000008.1 GCA_003542655.1 Holosporales bacterium | reverse complement strand
GTATGCAAAAAAACAATATTTATGGCGCCATGCCGATGAAGAGCCTGTTTTTAAAGATACCCTCACTCTTGATATCACGACGATCAGGCCAACAGTTGCAGGTCCTAAACGTCCACAGGATAAAATTTTATTACAAGATGTGCACCATATTGCCCGTCAAATTGCACCGCAAGATGATGCTTTTCCCGTTAAAGGAAAGTCTTATAAACTTCGCCATCAAGATGTGATGATTGCAGCCATTACAAGCTGTACAAATACTTCTAATCCATCTGTTATGATCGCAGCTGGTTTAATGGCAAAGAAAGCACATAACTTAGGCATGAAAGTTAAACCTTGGGTTAAAACATCTTTAGCACCAGGTTCACAAGTTGTGACAGACTATCTTGAACGTGCAAATCTTATGACCAGTCTAAATGCGCTTGGTTTTAATTTGGTTGGCTATGGTTGCACCACATGTATTGGTAACTCTGGCCCTTTAGAAGACCCACTTCAAGAATGCATTGAAAAAAATAATTTAGATGTATCTGCCGTTTTATCTGGAAATCGTAATTTTGAGGGGCGCATCAGCCCACATGTAAAATCTAGTTATTTAGCGTCCCCACCTTTGGTTGTGGCTTACGCCTTAGCGGGTTCTACAAAAATCGATATTTATCAAGACCCCTTAGGGCAAGACAAAAATAATAATCCCGTTTATTTAAAAGATTTATGGCCTTCGTCGCAAGAAATAAACGCGCTTATACAGTCGTGCGTTACACCAGAATTTTTTAAAGAACGTTACGCCCATGTATTTGATGGAGATCAACAGTGGCAAGATTTGAAAACAGTTACTTCACAAACATACGCATGGAAAAAAGACAGTACATATATTAAACAGCCACCCTATTTTGAAGATGGCATAAATTCAGCAGCGGGTGATATTCAGCACGCCCATATTTTGGGCCTGTTTGGGGATAGTATTACAACAGATCATATTTCCCCTGCCGGTAATATTAAGGAAGATAGTCCAGCTGGATCTTATTTAATACAGTGTGGCGTTCAACCTAAAGACTTTAATTCCTATGGAGCAAGACGCGGACATGATCAAATCATGATTCGTGGAACATTTGCTAATATCAGGCTTCAAAACGAAATGACACCCAATCTGATAGGGGGCTATACAAAATCACCCGTGTCTGGCGAAACTATTCCTATTTATGATGCAGCTATGGAAGCAAAATCACACAATATTCCACTAGTTATCATCGCAGGTAAGGAATACGGAACGGGGTCCTCTCGTGATTGGGCCGCAAAAGGAACACGATTACAGGGCGTAAAAGCTGTAATTGCTGAAAGCTTCGAACGCATACATAGATCTAACCTTATTGGCATGGGGGTCTTGCCCCTTATTTTTAAAGATGGAGAGACAAGAAAATCGTTAAAGCTAACAGGCTGTGAAAAAATTAGTATTCATGGCATTCATCAAGATATGCAACCCGCTTGCTTTTTAGATATGCATATAGATTATCAAGATGGTTCAATACATAAAACACAAGTCTTGTGCCGTATCGATACAAAAAAAGAAATGAATTATTATATAAGTGGTGGTATTTTACCTTATGTCTTGGCACAGCCTTAATTTAAAAAAATAGTTAACAAGCATGATATATCGTATTAAATTTTATAACAATGAACGTAAATAAAAATAAAACAGTGAAATTAATCGATTTTTAACTATTTTTTGATAAATTGTAAGAGTGGGAATGTTCTCATTTTATCAAACTAAGGAAAATATCACGCCCCTTCAATGGTGAAGTGCACCACTCATGGTTGCAGCGGTAAACACTTCATGTGGTGTATGAAAGTTTAAAATTTCACGAGGACGATGATTAAGGATGCTCTCCACATTTTTCACGTCTCGCTGCGTTATACTATCAAAGGGCATGCCTTTTGGAAAGTACTGCCGAACAAGGCCATTTGTATGCTCATTCAAACCGCGCTCCCAAGAATGATAAGGTGTGGCAAAATAACAATCCACCCCCAGTTTTTTTGCGATATCAGCGTGGCCTGCAAATTCCTTGCCATTATCGTATGTGATCGTTTTCAGGTGGCACTTTGACCGGCGCAGCACCTTGATAATGGCGGCCGTCACTTCCGCCTTTGTTTTCCCATTTAGAATATGTAACTTGGTGTATTTTGAATGCCGATCAACAAGCGATAATATAGCCCCTTTATGATCTGCACCCATAATTAAATCGGCTTCAATATCGCCAATCCTAACTTTCGATTCAACGATTTTAGGCCTTTGTGATATATCTATGCGGCCAGGGATCAATCCTCTGCCTGCCGTTTTAGTGCCTCTTTTGTTATATTTTTTTCCTCTGTGACGCAGGTTCACAAACAGATCTCCACATTTTTTCTTGTCAGCCCAAATGTATTTGTATATCGTCTCGTAGCTGATGCATAGGTTATGTTTTCGGTTCAAAAATCCTGAAATCTGACGTGGACTAGACTGTAGGCGCTGTAAATTGATCCAAGACCAGATCTCTTAACTTAGGATCATTCATTTTGGTTTGCCGCTGACTTGCAATCTGACGCCTGGATACGCTTGCCTTTTGTGCCTGTTTATCACAATAACCGCCTTGAACATTGGTATTTCTTTTTAGTTCTCTACTTATCGTCGTGTGATGTACGTTGGCGCGAGCGGCAATAGCCCTTAAGGTTAAGCCTTCTGCTCTTAAGGTGAAAATTATGCACCTAGCATGTGCGTCCAAATGTTTGTATTCTTGTGGCATCGGTATTTTCTCCTTGGTTTGCACATGGAGTATATACCGATACTTTAAAAACTCATAATGGATAACAATTTTTAATCACTTTGGTGCACTTCACTCTTGAAACGGCGAGAATTTATAAAGAAAGTAAGTGTTACTTTGATAGTAGGGCAATAAAAGCCTAGAGAA
>DPKF01000097.1 GCA_003542655.1 Holosporales bacterium | reverse complement strand
TTCAAACAGATGCTTGGTGGAAAAAGCGTAAACTTTAAAGGAGATCAAGTTGATTGAGATAGATTCACTCAAAGACAAAGAGTTTCTAAAGACAAACCACAATATGTTGACCCCAAAACAAAACAATATATTCAAGAAGAACGCGCATTAAATAGTGGTTCTGGCGCGCATAGTGGCGTATGGAAATTATTTGATAAAAAAAATGAAATGATAGCAGTAGTAAATGAATTTGGGGAAATAACAAGAGTTTATAGATAAACAATACAGGAATATATAATGAAAAAATACAGGTTTAAAACATCACAGTTTATTGAAATATTTCCATATTATACGTATGATGACTTATTTCCATTTAATGATGAATTACCTCCTCTATCAAAAAGACTTCCAGCTAAATCATGTTATCAAGAATTTAATATTTCAGCTTTTAATCACTATTTAGATGAGAACGAATATGATGAAAAAATGATAACATATGACTATTTTAATAGAGAAAAATATTATTACTGTGTAAATAAAAGAAAGTATTTTCATAAAAAAACACAACAATTATGGGAATATTATAAAAAGTTAGAAAACAGTTTTCTTAATTTTTTTGACTTTCTCTATAAAGAAGACGTTTACATGATTTTAGCTAATCGATATTTAGTTGAATTTACAAGTAAGCAAGAATATTTTAGGCATTGTTTATATGGTATTCGTGAACGAGCAGATAATTTAAAAACACGAACTTTTATAGTCCCAAATTTGGGTATTATGGTTTCATCAGCGTGGGATCACAAACACATCATTCATGCCAGTAAAAAACATTATAAAAAAGACGCATTTGAAAAAATAGTGAAAGATGCAGGTTTGTTTATTTTAGCATAGAACACAAAGTTTATGGATCTATCTGGGAGAAAGATACTGCAGAGCATGGTGGAGAGCAATTTAAGCGTTGGGAAAACAAACGTTCATGGGAACGCGGGGAAAAACCTAACAGTCTTTGGCCTGATGGAAGGGTAAGAAAATGAAGAGAGAAGAATTACTCTTTGATAATTTGTATGCAAAGTGTATTCAAGAGTGGCCTGAGAGTTTAAATCTAGAATTAAAATCAGAGGTTTCACAAACACTTGAAGCTCACCCTGATGGCTATCAGCTTATTAAATGCAAATACGGTCCATGGAATGGTAATAAGCAGAATTATTATGTAGAATCAGAGAAGAAGTCGTTGGATGATTTGTATGACTATATATGTTCAAAATATTATGGAAAAAAAGAAGAATGACTCGTATGTTCACTTCATGAAGAAATCCTTTATTGTGTAAAAAAATCAGCTTTATTTTTTATATTTATACAACCTAGCAACATACGTAAACAATATGTGAGAAGTAATATTAAAAAAGCCCTACGAGATTTCTTATCTTTAAAAAAAGATGAACATTCTAGAGAACAAGAGGAAGTAGACCTTGTTCATGAATACTTCCGTGTAAATTATCCAGATGCAAAGTAATCACTACAAAGACCTGGCTGCGTGGTGTTCCGGGTGGACCCATCAGAAAACAGCTGTGTTTAAAAACAGTGTTTCGGACAAATCAGTTGATGATATTTATTCCACAAGTCCAAAAAGCAGCTGTCAATAAAATTGTTTTATCCCGAATTAGGGTTCTTGCAACCAGATCTAGAGTAATACTATTTTTTCAGTTGAAGCATGACGCTGTAATATGGGAACATAGACGAAACCGATGAATATAAAAAACAATGGCAGCGCACACGGCATATATTCCGATAAATGAATTGACTGAATTAGAGGCAACGCACGAACTAGCGTCATTATCAAAGGATATTGCCTACCATGATTTTTTATATTTCAATAAGGCAGCACCTGAAATACCTGATTATGATTATGATCAGCTGGTTAAGCGCAATAAAGAAATTGAGCAAGCTTTCCCACACTTAAAGCGTGTTGATAGCCCGTCTTTACGGGTTGGTGCAACGCCTTCTCCTGAATTTCAAAAAGTACGCCATTCAGTGCCTATGCTCTCTCTCGATAATGCATTTTCATTTGAAGATATTGTGAATTTTTTAAATCGTGCAAATCGCTTTTTAAATATGCCTGAAGATACAGAAATACCCTTGATAGCAGAACCAAAAATTGATGGACTGTCAGCATCTTTAATCTATCAAAATGGACAACTTATTTTAGGGACAACCCGTGGCGATGGTGTGGAAGGTGAAAATATTACTGCAAACTTAAGAACCGTTCGTGGTATCCCTTTACGTTTACAAGGGGTGAACATTCCTGAAAATGTAGAAATTCGTGGGGAAGTTTATTTAGCAAAATCAGATTTTCAAAAAGTCAATTTTGAGCGTGAAAAAAATAATCAACAACTTTTTGCTAATCCGCGAAATGCAGCAGCAGGGTCGCTTCGTCAACTTGATCCAAAAATCACAGCGTCAAGACCGTTAAAATTCTTTGCCTATGCGCTTAATGCTTTGTCTGGCCTTTACCTGAAAACACAAGAAGATATCTTGAAACAGCTTGAAGAATTCGGCTTTTCTGTCAATCCTCATCATCAGTATTGTAAGTCTATAAAAGACCTGAAATCTTATTTTAGACGCATGAATGATGATCGTAATAAGCTAGATTATGATATAGACGGCCTTGTTTATAAAATTAATGATTTAAATTTGCAAAAACGATTGGGGAGTGTTGGCAAAGCCCCACGCCATTCTATTGCGCATAAATTTATGGCTGAACAGTGTGAAACGATTGTGGAAGATATTCAAATTCAAATTGGCCGTACAGGTGTTTTAACACCTGTGGCACACTTAAAGCCTGTGAATGTTGGCGGCGTCATGGTAGCGCGTGCGACCCTTCATAATGAACAAGAAATTCTCCGTAAAGATATTCGCATTGGCGACCACGTTATTATTCAACGCGCTGGGGATGTTATCCCCCAGATTGTGAAGCCGTTACCTTATAAACGGTCAGAAAATTCTTGGGTGTATTCGTTTCCGCATGAATGTCCATCATGTGGCAGTAGTGTTGTGCAAAAAGAAAATCAGGTGGCAAAAAGATGTCCTAATGGTTTTTCTTGTAAAGCGCAAGCTATTCAAAGATTAAGTCATTTTATCAGTCGAGATGCTTTTGATATCGATGGTTTAGGTTCACGTAATATAGAGAAGTTTTACGAAGCGCATCTTGTAACCAGCCCTGTTGATTTATTTACGTTACAACAGCGTGATGAAAAATCCTTAAAACCACTTCATATTCAAGAGGGGTGGGGAACACAATCTGTTACTAATTTATTTAATGCTATAAACGTGCGGCGTCGCATTAGTTTTGATCGATTCATTTATGCACTGGGCATTCCACAAGTTGGCTTGCTTACAGCCCGCGTTCTTGCAACTTTTTATACAACGCCTGAAAACTTTCTGTTTGATGCTAAAAATTTAGGCGATCCACAGACGTTAAGCTATCAAAAATTATTGAATCAAGATGGTTTTGGTAAATCAATTTTAGAAGAAATTTCCGATTTTTTTAATGATGATGGGAATCAAAATTTATTTCAACAATTAGCTTCGATGCTAACCATAACACCTTATGAAGCACCTCAATCAAGTGGAAAGTTAAACGGAAAAATTATTGTGTTTACTGGGTCTTTAACAAACATGAGCCGCGCAGAAGCGAAAGATATAGCAGAACGATTGGGTGCAAAAGTGGGTAGTGCCATTTCTAAAAATACGGATCTTGTGGTGATGGGCGCAGAATCTGGATCAAAACTTAGAACAGCACAAACCTTAGGCATTCAGGTTATAGACGAAGCAGCTTGGCTAAGTATTATTCAAGAATAAAGCGCATTTTATTTTTTTAGGATTCATGATTCCAGTTGCCCACATATAACCGTTGTCTATGGTTCACTTTGAACAAGGTGTTGATCACCCGACAATTTGCGCATAAAGAACTTGCATCCCCGTAAAACGGCCCTATATAATAAGTTAACTCAATTAAAAAATATGGTCATATATGCGTCGTTTATTTGGTACTGATGGCGTTCGGGCAGAAGCCAATACAAAAGCGATGCGTCCAGATGCCGTTTTAAAACTGGCAACAGCTGTTGGATCGTACTTTACAACGCATCACCCCCATCAAGGGGATCATCGTCCAATTGTTGTCATCGGCAAAGATACAAGGCTTTCTGGCTATATGGTTGAACCGGCGCTTACCGCAGGATTTATATCTCTTGGTATGGATGTTTTATTATTGGGGCCATTACCAACGCCAGCGGTTGCCCTTTTAACGCATTCTTTTCGCGCACAACTTGGCGTGATGATTTCAGCTTCTCATAATCCCGCTAAAGATAATGGAATAAAATTTTTTGGCCCTGAAGGCTTGAAACTTTCAGATGCACAAGAAAAAGCTATCGAAAATATTTATTTTTCTGATGATATTCCTTTAGTGCATGCTTCAAATATGGGTAAGGCAAAACGCCTTGAAGATGCACAAGGCCGCTATCTTGAATTTGTAAAGGGTAGCTTTCCACGTGGATTGCGTCTTGATAAACTAAAAATTGTTGTGGATTGTGCCAATGGTTCTGCATACAAAATTGCACCGCGTCTTTATTGGGAATTAGGCGCTGAAGTGATTACCTTAAATGACCAACCTGATGGCCATAACATTAATGACCAATGCGGCGCAACACATGTTGAGGGTTTAAAAAAAGCAGTACTAGAACATAAGGCAGATGTGGGTTTTGCCCTTGATGGAGACGCCGATCGCCTCATTATGGTAGATGAAACAGGTGTCACTTTAGATGGTGACCAAATTTTGGCGGCTATCGCTATGGATCTGCATCAGGATAATAAACTAAAAAACAATATCGTCGTTGCAACGCACATGTCAAACCTAGGATTAGAGCGTTACTTAAAAACACACGGTATTACATTAGTGCGTACAGGTGTTGGTGATCGTTATGTGTTAGAAAGTATGAGCGAAACAGATGCCGTTCTAGGCGGAGAGCAATCTGGTCATATTATCTTAAAAGAATTTTCACCAACGGGTGATGGGTTGCTTGCAAGCCTATTTTTGCTAAAAATTATGCAGCAACAAAATAGATCTGCCAGTTTATTGCGCAAAACTTTTTCAGCCGTTCCTCAGCAATTAACAAATGTTCAAAAAAGCTCTCAAATTTTAGAAGTAAAATCTGTTCAAGAAGCTATTGAAAAAGGCCATGAATTATTAAACGGAATTGGTCGCTTGTTTATACGTCCGTCCGGCACAGAAGATCTTATTCGTGTGATGGTCGAATCTGATAAAAAAGAATCTTTAGATGATGTGATGTCAAAAATAATCCAGGCAATAAATGCTGCGTAATAGACGCTACTATTTTAAAATCTATTTTCATTCAATTGGTGCGCACCCCTAATTCGGGATTATTTTTTAGTATTAACTTTTTAT
>DPKF01000123.1 GCA_003542655.1 Holosporales bacterium | reverse complement strand
TTTATGTGTATGCCACAAGGCCTCTGGAAGATAGCGATCATGTCAGTACAACCTGGAAAGATGAGCTGAGTGCTTTGGATGGAAAGGTAGCGGATCTAGAAAAGAAATTTGGATATCTACGCGCAATAGATATTTCTCTAGATATAATCGTAGGTGCAACAGAATATGACAAAACCTCTTTACGTGACCCTATTTTCAAGGCATTATTTCCAAATCTAGTTGATTATTATCAGTTTTTTTCTGATTTTGGCGTTATTGAAATGCAAAATAGTTTGGGTTGTTTACTACTGAAGAATAGTGATGACAGAGCTGGTGCATTAAAATATTTGAAAATGGCAGTTGTTAATGGGCATAAACATGCGCACCATAATTATGCGACGGCTCTAAGTGAAGCAGGTTTTAGTGAAGACGCCTTTTTCTATTTTCAAATTGCTGCGGATTATGGAAGTATAGTTGCACAATATAATTGTGCAACTATACTTGTGAATGGTATTGGCGTTGCTCGTGACACAAAAAAAGCATTTAAATATTTTAAATTGGCTGCTGAAAATGGATTTAAGGAAGCACAATTTAGTTGTGCTTTGATGCTTGATAGAGGAGAAGGTGTTGTACAAGATTATACTGAAGCGCTCATATATTTTAAAAGGGCTGCTGATCAGGGGCATAGGGATGCACAATTTATTTGTGGTGAGATGCTTCATAAAAGAAAAGGTGTTGTACAAGATTACACTGAAGCATTTAAGTATTATAAAATGGCGGCTGATCAGGGGCACGTAAGAGCACAATATGAATGCGGCATGTTTCTTAAAAAGCAATTTTTGGGAACAGACGATGCTGTTATGTATTGCAAAATGGCGGCTGATCAGGGGCATGTAGAAGCACAGTATGAATGCGGCATGTTATTATATTCCGGAGAGGGTATCGCTGTTAATAAAGTAGAAGCTTTCAAATATTTTGAAATGGCTGCAAATCAACATCACGCAATTGCTCAATATAATTGTGGACTGCTATTATTCGAAGGAGAAGGCGTTCCAGAAAGCAAATTAGAAGCAACCGTTTATTTTATACGCGCTGCACGGCAGGGTAATTTGGATGCAATCAATAAGATGAACCAGCTTATGCCAGACGGATCATGGGATATGCCTCGTGACCAAGCTCTTAACCAATAATTATTAAAAAGTTTCGAAGGCTATTGGGAAGAATAGCCTTCTATCTACTAGACTTATTGATAAAATAGCGCTTTAAAATTTCATACAGCCCCTACATGCGTGGTGCCAACGGCTACAAGCACACTGCGTGCGGGGAGTGTCGTTTTTTGATTAAGCTTTTGAACCAAAACGCCAGTTACGTGATTGTTGTCATCAATGATAAATTCTAAGGGTTCAGATTCTTCCAATAAGAATAAGCCTTCTCTAAAAGCATGGCGCACTTCATCTGGGTTTAATTTCACGGCTGGGGAATCTTTAATTTCTTTTCGGTAAACAATGGTGCACCCACCCCATTTTTGAAGCAGAGGGACAGGGTCAAACGTAAGGTTATGGTCATGGGCCAGGTGTTTTTCTTGCGCCAATTCTTCTGCGTGCATAAGCCAAATATCAAGTTCATTTCTCTCCTTTAATGAAAGCGCGTTTATTAACGCATCATATTTATTATTCGTTTTTAAATCGGTGATACGGTGTTGTATCGATTCTATTTGTTTTAAATAATAACCTTGTGCTTCTGTTGCTGCGTCAATTGCAGTCAAGCCGCCACCGATCACCACAATGGGCATGTTAATGGTTAAGCAACTAAGGGATTTTTCTTTAAAAGCGCTGGATAATTGAAGCCCCATTAAAAAATCGGATGCTAACAGCACACCATTTGCTAATTCATTTTTTATACCCATTAAACGGGGAGAGCCTGCACCAGTGCATAGAGCGATATGATCGATTCCTTGTTCAAAAGCATGATCGGCCGTTAACTGTGTGCCAAAATAGATGCCGCCTTTTAAGGTATATAAATGATTGCGCTCTAACAATAAGCGAATCAAGAATAGATTGTTTTTATCCCATCGAACTGTAATACCATATTCTGCAACGCCGCCAAACCCTGAGACCAGACGTTTTGATAAGGGGGTTAAATAGTTTCCTATATTTTTAATAGGATTTGCTATCGTTAATAATTGCGGTTCTAGCGGTTCAATCTTGACGCCATCGATTGCCAAAACGGTGACACCCGATCGCATTAAATAGTGTGCTAAGCCAAAGCCAGAAGGGCCTTGTCCCACAACCAAAACATGGTTGTTTTTTGCTTCTAAAGGCAAAGGCTGTTCAAAATTAAGGGGGTTCCATTTGGTGAGCAGGCTATAAATTTCAAATCCATAAGGCAGCTGTAAAACTTCGCGTAAAATCTCACTCTCAACCCCTGGTATATCAACAGATTCTTGATTTTGATAAATGCATGCTTGTCTGCAATCATTACAAATGCGATGCCCGGTTGCGGGCACCAAAGGGTTATCAACACAAATAATGGCAAGGGCACCAATATTGTATCCATGCGTTTTAACCGCCGCCATTTGTGATATTTTTTGGTCTAAGGGGCAACCTGTATGAATGGTATTTTTAGGATGACCTTGACGGCAAGAATCACGATTTTGATGGTGGCAAAAAATACAATAATTTGCCGTATCGTACGCTTTTTTAAAACTATGCCCTGTATCGGTTAAATCAAATCCTTGTCGCTTGGCATCGGCGTGGTCACGCGTGAAACACTTTGTATGATCACCCTGTTCTAATTGGCTTAAAAAATAGTCTTGTGCCGTCATTTTTATAGGCGATTGAAATAAAATAGAGTCCTTATGGTTCTTTTTTCCATCATCCGTATGCATGGCCCAATGAACATATGCCACGAAAGGTTGAAGTTCTTTTTCATTTGCGGTTATATCATGCATCAATGGTGCTACGGCATGCGAAAATAGCAGGTCAAAATCGGCAGAGCCCCAGACATTAACAGGAAGACTTGGCTTTATTGAAGGTGGCTCTATTTTGCACCTTAATGCATAGCGCTGAACGAAAGTACGTTTGACTTTTGGAACCATAGAAAAGGTTTTATGACGCTCTTGATAAATTTGGATTTGTTCTGAAATGTCAAATAAGTAGCCAATAAAATCTTCTATATATGGGGCTACCTCAACATAAAGTTGGTTTTTTTCTTGTTCTTCAAGCGTGCCTGCATATGCTGAAATCAACCGACTGTACACCATGTCGTTACTATCTTTTAGATAATTTAAAAAAACACTGTGAAGACGGGTTAACCCTTCTAAGCAGTACAAATCTTTAAATTCTAAATCAAAAGATAGCATCATCTGAACAATGGCCAGTTACTAGAGTACATCTGCTTAGCCACTTTTTAAGCTGCTAATTTCTTAGCTTTTTCTAATACTTCTTCAATGGTGCCAACCATATAAAACGCTGATTCTGGAATATGGTCATATGCACCTTCACAAATACCTTTAAAGGCTTTAATGGTATCTTTCAAAGCCACTAATTTTCCGGGAGAACCTGTGAAAACTTCGGCAACAAAGAAAGGCTGTGACAAGAATTTTTGAATTCGTCTAGCGCGGCCAACAGTCAATTTATCTTCATCAGACAGTTCATCCATACCTAAAATGGCAATAATATCTTGAAGCGCTTTAT
>DPKF01000095.1 GCA_003542655.1 Holosporales bacterium | reverse complement strand
TAAAGCGCATCATCCACTGTTCACTAAGCGTTATTTCTGGAAGTAAAACAAGCGCTTGCCCCCCCGCTTTTAAAACATCTTCAATACACTTAAAATAAACTTCTGTCTTTCCAGACCCTGTCATGCCGTCTAATAAAGCCGGATAGAATTTATGATAGTTCTTTTGTAAGCACTCTACAGCTTGCTGCTGCTCATCGGTTAAAACAATTTCCTTTTGCGCTTTGTTAAACGAAATGGTTAGGGAAATGTCTTTATTTTCAGCGCCATCTTTTGCAAGACGTTCAAAATCTTTTAAGGGAAGCGATGCCATCATGCGTGTGCACTGACCGTAGGGGGTTAAGGTATACTCACTAAGCCATGTGCAAAATGCAATTTGTTTCTCGTTTAAGACATAAGGTAAGGATTTAATAATATCTTTTACCAAACCCTTGTAGTTTGATTTTTCAGCAGCCACAACACCAACAATCGATTTACCGCGCAAAGGCACAACCACCACTTGCCCAGGCATAAGATCGCCTTCATGCGCGTAAGTGAATTTTTTAAACAGAGGTGTGGCAATTGCTACTTGGTAATGGGGCACAAATAAAAATGGATATCATGACTATTTTCAGTATACACCACTTTTTGGATAACCGCTTATTATTACCTATCGGTAAAAAACCACTTGCGTTATATTTATCCGTACAACATTCACCCCCTAACACCTTTTTCTATCCTGGGGTTTTCCTGTCTTCCATATACTCTTTAGGTTGCAATCTAGAAAAAGACATTAAGCGCAAGCGTACTTAAAAACATATTTATTCAGATAAGCTCTCCATAGTAGAAAAATCTACAAGCTTAACATCTCTTCCAGGAAATTGTTCACTGACGTAATCATAAATAGCACCAACAGGATTGCCTAACACATTAGCTGCACTCATATACTGTGGATCTGTAGCGATGAAAAGGCTGGGATGCGCCATACTAATAGCACAAACATCACTTATTAATCTATCTTTACCTAATCCGTTTGAAGACAGCACAACTGGCTGATTCGTTTCTCTATCCAACACAACAATATACAAAACACACTGTGCAGTGCTTAAAATTCTATTACCAAATAGACCAAATAATTCACGCTTTAAAACGTCATAATCATAGATACCTTCAGGCGACTTATTGTCTGAAGAAAATATTAGGGCTGATTTTTCTTCAAAAAATTGAACCACATCATCTGCAGACATACCACAAGCGAGCGCTGCTACCAAAACAGAGCCCGAACCTGCACCACCCACAACATCAAATAATTCCACTAAACTTTTTTCGGTTCTCGTCTCAATTTCTTTTGCCAACATAACCGGCACAATACCCTGAACACCCTCGGCGTAGGCACTTAAAACATTAAACTGTGGTAATACACTTCCTTGATGTTCAGGTTGTGCACCAAAAACTGTCCAGGATACATTCATTACGCACAATAACGAGATAAATTTAGGTAACTTTAAGGAAAACATAATTAAAATTCTTTTATAATTCTATATTAACCTTATCCCAAAAACGCACAAGTTAAAAGGGACGTCATGGCTAGTTGAGTATGCCGCCATTTTGATATTTTTACTGTACAACCATCAAAAACGTAGTAGACTATTGGTAAACTTATTGGGGGTGCCGCTGTTATGTTATCGCTTAAACAAATCCTTGAAGCTTTAGATTTAAAAGTTTTTGCAAACACTCCTGCTTTGCAAGAACAAATAACAGGTATCTCTATCGATACACGCACCTTGCAGCCTGGCAATTTATTTATAGCCTTACGCGGTGAAAATGATGGTCATGATTATGTTCATGATGCGATCAAAAAAGGTGCACTTGCTGTTATCATTCAAGATGACTACAATACTGACCAGCTTAAAAATACGACCTACTTCAAGGTGCAAAGCACGCTTCAAGCTTTAGAGACCCTTGGCATATATGCACGTACGCATTGCAAGGATACCAAAGTTATTGCGATAACAGGAAGCGTTGGTAAAACGACCGTAAAAGAATACCTAAAAACCCTTATGTCGCCCTTTGGCAAAACCGTTGCAACACAAAAAAGCTATAATGGTTCTATTGGTGTTCCTTATAGTTTAGCGCATTTAAGCGATGACACTGATTTTGGCATTTTTGAAGTGGGTATGAATAAACGGGGCGAAATTGCCCCCCTCACCCAAATGGTCAAACCAGATATTGCCGTTGTTACGTCTGTTCATCTTGCCCATACAGAAGGTGTTGGCACCCTAGATGATATTGCTGAAGAAAAATCCGACATTTTGTCAACGCTTCAAAAAGGCAATACAGCTATACTTCCTTTTGACGCACCACATTACCAATTCCTTAAAAGTAAAGCAGAACAAACTGGGGCAACTATTGTGTCCGTTGGTAAAAAACAAGGCGCAGATGTTCAATTAATAACCTTTGATATTCATGATAAAGGTGCTAGCATTCAAGCAAAAATTTTTGATCGTAACTTGTCATGGGAAATGCCAGCTTATAGTAAACATTATGCCATCAGCGCCCTATTTGCTGCAGCAACGGCCATAACGGCAGGCATTACGTTAGAAAAAATAAAAGAAAATTTACCTAAACTAATGCCCTTACCAGGACGCGGCAATATTGAAACGCTGACATTAAAAAATGGCAACACTATTACGGTTATTGACGATTCTTATAACGCAAGTATTGCCTCTATGAAGGCAGGATTAGCCGTTCTTAACACCATAAAAGGCAACCGAAAAATTGCTGTTTTAGGAGAAATGAAGGAACTGGGTTCACAATCACAAGAAATTCATGAAGAATTGGGAACTTTCGTCAGTTGCACGAAGATAGATAGTATTTTTTCTTGCGGTGCCGAGATGCGACACTTTAATAATAAGCTTCAAAAAAATCAACTGAAAGGCTACGCAGAGACAATTCAAAATTTATACGTGCCCCTTCAGCAAGAACTGCAAGATGGAGACGTCTTATTTCTCAAAGGCTCCAACGGTAACCAAATTTGGAAAATAAAAGAATTTCTAACATAATGTGCAGATCGTATTGCGTTTATAACTCAACAAATATTTAACACAACCCTTTCGTATGACTCTGTTTTAATTGATTCCAATATGTTTTCTTTTAAAGCAAAACGTGCACTTTTTTCATGTCGCCCAAAATAACCGATAAGTGTCTCTATTCTATTCAACGAAATATTTTCTCTATCCGGATTATGATCAATGATTTCAAGGACATACTTTATAATGTCTTCTCGCTCAGCCATAGGTATGTTAAAAATGCTTTCAATAATCAATCCACAACTATGATCATTCATGTCAAAGTTATTAAATTTATAAAGGTTTCTTGCCACATTATTAACATTATCTATCTGTTGTTGATTGTTATACCTTAATTGCAATAAATGCCTAATAGCACAACCAGAAAAATGTTTATCTGGCCTTGGAAATTGATCAAGGGGGTTTTGTTTTAAAAAAAGAAGTTTTTGTTCTGTGTCTCGCGCAAAAAATATGAGCAACTGTTCAAAGTCAGCTGGGGCCATTGTTGGTAAAATGACTTTCTTTAGCACTGTGAATTTATAAGTAACGTCCTCAGTTCTTTTTAAAAGCTCTATAAAATTGATAATAAATACTGGGTCACGATACATATATTCAGTAATAATATAAAACAAATTACCAATCTCTCGTCTTTTCTCCTTTGAACAAGTGAACAGCCGGAATATAATACCTTTAATTGTATCAGATGTAAATCTTCTAAGGGGCAGTTTTCTGATGTGCATAAAGACATCATCCCAATTTTCTTTTGTTGTAAATCTGCTAAAATCAACCTTTAAAAGCTGTTTTAGATCATCATAATGCATCTGAGCATCATCAAGAATATCTTGAATAATAAAATATTTATCATCTAAAAAATCATCGCATTCATTTGCCTGCAAATGATCCAAAACAGTTGATAATGTTATAGAGATATACCTACCCTGTTGATGTTGTTCTATAATAAATGCATAAATATACGACCATAACGCTGTGGCAAAACATTCCTGATCAAAGCCATCTTCTGCATAGCTAAATGTATAATTATAAGGTTTTTGATTTAATGACCACATTAATCTCAGATTGATCGGGCACCTTCTACCGTCTTTAAGAAAATTATGAAGTTCAACAACGCCCGTCAAACATCTTAATCGTTCATTATCTGGAATTTTTCTTTTTAAAAATTCCACAGAAAAATTGAACATAATATCTTGTAAAGATTTATCACTGATAATGGGACGAAGAAATGCTATCGTATCGATTACATCGTCTAACTCTATAGATGAAAATCCAAAATTCGACGCAAGCGTTTTAATGGTTTGATAGTCGTCTTTTGATATTCTAAGGAATTGCCTGGCTAGCATATCCATAGTATATGAATTTACCTCGGATACCGGTGGTTGCAGTGTTGTTTCGTTTTCCAGCAAGATACAACTGGGATCTTTTTTAATTGATAAAAAAATTTTATCCCTTAACGTACTGAACCCTTCAGATCCGAAATCAACAGATGCTTCCTCTTGTTCTCCTGGTAGATATTTTCTAAACGTTTCAACCTGCAAAATAATAAATTCCAATAAATTATAAAATGCAATTTTTTGTTTTAAGCTTACAATAGTTTCATCTTCTATATACATTTCAAACTTACGATTTGATTCCCAAAAATTTTTCTGTATCCTAGCAAACTCATTTGAATTTTCCATAGCTTCTAATCGGCCTATGGATTGGAATAATCTATGTATTTTTGCACAATACATTAAATCTTCACCATAATCTTCTACAAGACCTGATTGTTTTAAATTGCACCAAGAATTTTTCAATCTTTTATTAAATTCTGTTGTAAAAAAATACCTAAACAATATATAGGGTATATTTTCTGCATGCAGAAAGCAAAATAGGTCTAACAAATGTTGTGCATCATCACTCAAGGCCTCCCTACATAAACAATATGTAATATACGCAGAAATATGCTCAACTTTAAAAGCATTATTGCTATCATTTTCCTGCTGCAAAATTTCATTTTGTTTATTTCGAAACCGCTCTAAAAAGCTATCTAATGATATTTTAGGAAACTGGCCTGCAATATAATTGGCAATTTGTGCCACAGCGAGTGGGAGATTTTCAACACACAGGGCAACTCGCTCAAGGCAAGAACGATCTGTATATGTGTACCGTTTTTCTAAAAAGTATTTTTCCAAATATGTTATTGATTCTTGTGTAGAAAATCCTTCAAGGCGAGCAACATCTCTAACAGATTCTAATTTCCTGGATGTTATTAAAAAATGTCCGTCTTGATCATTAATTAGGGGCCTAATCCAGTTTTCGTAATCACTTTGATCTGAAACGTTGTCAAACACCAATAGTATGGTTCTATCACGACAAAATAAGTGTCGTTGCAAGAAAAAGATCCTCTCTTTTAAAGTGATTGAATCATCGAATTGAGGATATAATTTGATAAAAAAATCATATAAACTATTGATTGATTTTTGATAGGCATTTTCAGATTCACATTCTAAAAAAAATGCTAGATCATACCACCCTATTGAAAGGGCATCTTTAGCATATAACTTTGCAAGTGTTGTTTTACCAATGCCAGGGAACCCCTCTATCATAAAAATATGATGGTTACAGAGATTGTTTCTAATACAAGTAACGTAATCTAAAGCATTAATATAACGCCTTTGGAAAAAAGTCTGATTAAAGAAACCTGAAAACACAAAATTATGTGTTGTGTTTTTTTTTATAAAATTCAAAACAGACGCTTTAAATTGGTTTATTATCTCTTTTTTAGCGGGCATAATTTTTTGCGCCAGAACATCCAAATACCAAGTATAAAAAAGAGTCTTATTAAACTTACCTTCTACGGTTGTATCAGCATAAAGATGATCAGCTAAACAGTCAGGAACCGATTCTTCTGTTCTCCCATCTAGCAAAAAACCATTTATAACTGAAATTGCACTTGGATCGGCAGAAAGACGCGCCATCAGCTTGCTAATTTCATAGCTAGCACCACTTGAAGGGTCTGTAGATCTTTCTTTAAATCGTTTTGTAAATAAGATAAACACATATTGTGAACTAACGAGCTGATCCATAAATGGTGATGTATTGTCTCCTACATTCAAAGATTTATCTAAATTAAATTGTTTTCCAAAAACGGATATATTAGACTCAGCGTTTTTTACCTTTAGACCTGTGGCACATAATGCTGCAATAACTAAATTTTGAGAATCTGAACAAGGATCTTTCGCCGCTTTACTAACACCGCATGTAGGCCCATCTTCGCTAAAGGCAATAGTGGATAAAAAGTTGAAATAAAGCCTATCAATAGCTTCCATTTCGTTGCTGTATATGTGTCCTGATGATATACAAAAAAGAAAAAGTAATATTTTTCTTATTGAAGAATAAACCATACCTGTTTACCCAAATTTTTAATTTATTATATATCCATTTATAGCGAAGGATAGAAAAAAATGCAAAAGGTTTTATAGCTGTGATTCATCACCTTGCAATTATTTGTTCCAAATAATCCTTGTATCTTAAGTTCAAGACGGAAAGCCTGCACAATAAAAACTTTAATGCCTTTCTTTTCATGATCATTTCCTCTATAATTTAGGCACAAGATAAAATTTTAAATAAAGCAACACATGGCATCTTATCAGTATATTTATGTTATCAAAAACCTATCCAAAGTTTACCCAGGTGGTAAAGAAACTTTAAAAGGTATATATCTATCATTTTTCCCTGGCGCAAAAATTGGCATTATAGGCTCAAATGGTGCTGGTAAATCAACTATCATGAAAATTATGGCAGGTCTTGATACCGAATTTAACGGAGAGGCTTTTTCTGCAGACGGTGCAACTGTTGGTTATTTGCCGCAAGAGCCAGAACTTGATCCAAATTTAACAGTCGCAGAAAATGTTATGCTGGGCTTAAAAGAAGTAAAAGATCTAATGGATCGTTTCAATGAAGTCAGTGCCAAATTTGCAGAAGAAATGTCCGACGAAGAAATGAATGCGCTACTTGAAGAACAAGGATCGCTTCAAGATAAAATAGATGCCCTTGACGCTTGGAATATCGACAGAAAAGTAGAAATTGCAATGGATGCGCTTCGTTGCCCATCGGGTGACGCTTCTGTTACAAATCTATCCGGTGGTGAAAAGCGTCGTGTTGCACTTTGCCAACTTTTATTAGCTCAACCAGATTTGCTGCTATTAGATGAACCAACCAACCACTTAGACGCTGAATCTGTGGCATGGCTGGAGCGCCACCTTCAAGAATATAAAGGTGCCGTTATTTTAGTAACACACGATCGTTATTTCTTAGACAATGTCGTGGGTTGGATTTTAGAACTTGACCGCGGACAAGGTATTCCTTATGAAGGCAACTATTCTAGCTGGCTAGAGCAAAAACAAAAACGCTTGGCCACTGAAAGCAAACATGAATCAACCAGACAAAAACAATTGGCACGTGAATTAGAGTGGATCAAACAATCCCCTAAAGGCCGTCAAAGTAAAAGCAAAGCACGTATTTCATCTTATGAAGAATTAATGAATAAAAGCCTTGAAGCTGGCTCTGGTGATGGTGCTATTCACATTCCACCCGGGGAACGCCTTGGTGATATTGTAATTGAAGCAACAGATATTGTTAAGGGATATAACGATCAGCTTTTAATTGATACGTTAAGCTTTAATTTACCGAAAGGTGGTATTGTTGGTGTGATCGGGCCAAATGGTGCGGGTAAAACCACATTGTCAAAAATTATGGCTGGCTTAGAGACACCTGATAAAGGCACTATTCGTATCGGTGATACAGTTCGGATGGCTTACGTTGATCAGGTACGTGATGCCTTAGCCGATGCAAAAACTGTTTGGGAAGAAATTTCTGGTGGCAACGATGAAATTATGCTGGGTAAAAGGCCCATACCAAGCCGGGCATATTGTTCCCTCTTTAACTTTAAGGGAAGCGACCAACAAAAACGTGTATCCCAACTTTCAGGGGGAGAACGTAACCGTGTGCACCTTGCAAAATTATTAAAATCTGGCGGAAACGTATTATTATTAGATGAACCAACAAATGATTTAGATGTTGAAACGTTAAGTTCACTTGAAGAAGGGCTTTTAAACTTTGCAGGCTGCGCCATTGTCATTAGCCATGATCGGTTTTTCTTAGATCGTATCGCGACCCATATTTTAGCATTCGAGGGTGACAGTCAAGTTGTATGGTTTGAGGGAAATTACCAGGCCTACGAAGCTGATCGCCATAAACGTTTAGGCACATCTGCTGATCAACCAACACGCATCAAATATAAACATTTAGTGCGTTAATTTTGGATATTTACGAAACGATAAAAGCTATCTATACGCCATGTGAATTAATATGCACAGAGCCCTTTATGGATAAAAATTCTATAGACTACGGCGGATGTTCACTTATTGTAAATGGGAAGCATGTCATCTTTCGTATTGCAAAAACAACACCAACAAAATTGGGGCAGTTTGTAACACTTTGGAAGCGCGTTAACGGTAGTTTACCGCTTCCTTTTCATGAAGATGATCTGGTAGACTTGTTTGTGGTGAATGTACAGAAAGATGCTCATTTTGGTCAATTTATTTTTCCAAAATCTGCTTTGATTAAACACAGTGTCATGTCATCAAAGAACAAAAAAGGGAAATGTGCTATGCGCGTTTACCATCCGTTAGATATCGTCACAAGCACACAAGCCATACACACGCAAAAATGGCAATTAAAATATTTTCAGTCATTTACTATGAATCAAACATCAAATACAAACCGTATCAGACACTTCTATTCTTAGATATGATTATCTACGCCGTCTCATAAAATTACGGACTTCATCTGGGCTCGTTTCTGCATCACTAACAGCATTTAAACGATTTTGACGCAGACTTACCATATAATCATCTGGTCCCACCTCAGCTGTGGGTGATGTTGCTAAAAGACGCTGCGCTCTATAATATAGTCCAACATCATTCATGGTAGACTCCCCATCATTATCCTCACTATTCATCTGATTTGTTGCAAAGTCCGGCATCCCGGGTAAACTTAAGCCCCCTGAAAAATTAGGAAGACCGGGAACAGATCCACCACCAAACATAGACATTTGTTTACCCTTTAAATTTTGATTATCTGCACGCAGTCTTGCATAGAGTTGTTTAAGTGCATCTGCTCGCTGCTCAGGTGGCAAAGCTGCCACTCTGGCAATCTCTTCTTTTGCCCCAAGTCCTTGGCGCATAGAACGCAAATACGCCAGTTTAGCTTCTGGGTTAGAATTAATTATGTCCATTTGTTGCTGTGTTTGACGCAGTAATGCATTTTGCGATGCAACAACTTGCCTTTTTCCAAATAATGCAATAGAACCGTCTGCATATAAAGATTCAAATGCACTAATAAGAACAAATGATGTCGATAATAATATTAAAATTTTTCTCATGGAAAGATACCTTTTCCTGTGTATTACATTTAGAATAGCCTATGAATACTTAAGAATTTATTAAGATAGTAAGATTAACCTGCAATATTTACATACTTTTTTTTATTGCGTTTATCAATGTAATAAAAACCGTACACAAATCCGTACCAAGCCCAGCATTTTAACTATTTTTTGCTTTGTTGTGCCCAAAGATTTGCGTAAATGCCTTGATGATTAATCAGTGTTTGATGATCACCACTTTCAGCGATTTTCCCTTTATCCAGCACATAAATAACATCTGCATTCACAACTGTTGATAACCTATGGGCAACCATGAGGGTCGTGCGTCCTTCCATTAAAATATCAAGTGCTGCTTGTACTTTTTTTTCTGATTCAGTATCAAGTGCAGATGTTGCTTCATCCAGCAATAATATAGGCGCATTTTTAAGCATGGCACGGGCAATAGCTATGCGCTGACGTTGGCCGCCCGATAAACGTACACCATTTTCGCCAATCATCGTTTGATAACCATCAGAAAGCTCTGTAATAAAGTCGTCTGCCGCTGCTTTTTGGGCAGCCTCTATAACCTGTTCCATTGTGGCATTTTCAACACCATAGGCAATATTGTCATAAATATTCATATCAAACAAAGTGATTTCTTGCGAAACAAGCCCCATTTTTTTTCGTAAAAAATTCAAATCATAGTCCTGCAAAGGGATATCGTTATATAAAATACGCCCCTTTGTTACATCGTAAAAACGAGGCAATAAATTAATAAGACTGGATTTTCCAGCACCACTTGGCCCAACAAAAGCGACCGTTTGTCCTGACTCAATTTTAAAATTTAAGTTATCAAGTGCAACTTTTCCACCCTCATACATAAAGGTTGTCTTATCAAACGTGATGGTATGCTCATTACTTAGGGGCATTTTAGCGTTTTTTGGTGATGTAATATGCGGCTGCACATCTAATACGTCAAAAACCCGAGAGGAAGCCGATAACCCTTCTTGTAAGTTTGCATTTAAATTGCTTAACCGTTTTAATGGCTCGTAAGCTAAGATCAGCGCTAAGATAAATGATATGAAATCACCGGTTGTGCGATCATTGTGGGCGACTTGCCAGCCACCATAACCAATGACCGTGATGATTGCCACACCGCCCATAGTTTCTATAATAGGGTGTGCTGCACAACGAATGCGTGTTGCCTTATATATAAGGCTAAAAATATTAGAAATTGTACCTTCTGCACGATTAGCTTCTTTTGCTTCTGTACCATAAGACTTAATAACACGCATTCCTTGAAATATTTGTGTCAGTTGATTTGTAAGATCGGCGGTTATTTCTTGCGTATTAAAAGTTACTTTTTTCATGCGACGCCCAATTTTAATAATGGGCAGTACAGCAGCTGGAAAAACAAAAAAAGAAATGGCAGCAAGTGTTGGGTCGCGGTAAAACATCAACGCAATTAGGGCAAATAGTGTGATGCTGTCTTTACCTAAACTTAACGTTGTATTTGCAAACGCATTACGCATAAGATTAACATCGTTCGTAAAGCGTGATAACAATTCGCCCGTTGTTGTATTATGAAAAAAAAGTAAATCTAATTGCATCAGATGTTTAAATAAACGATTTTGAATATCTGATATTACTTTTTGTCCAACCCAAGTCATCAGAACGGATTCACCGTAAGAAGCAAGCCCTTTACAAATAAAAGCCAATAAAACAGTGCCGCAAAAAATAATAAGTTGTTTGATATCGCCTTTTGTAAAAACATCATCAAAAACGTCTTTAATTAAAAATGGCAGTGCAGCTGTTGATAATGCAGCGATTATCATGCATAGGCAAGCATACCCCAAACGCCTTTTATATGTTAAGATATGTTCCCTGAATAACCTTTTTAAGATAATCATGTTTGACGTTTCAATGGATTTCATGTGTCTAGACCTAAAGCGTTTTAAAATATACAATATACCAATCCATTTTAACATAAATTATGTTGTCTGTCGGGATAAATTGGGCAACTTCATAAACATGATGGTTCTTGGCAGTGCTGAAATAAATATAATAGCACCAAAAACCATGGAATGCGCACGATCGCAGAATTTTAATAAAAATCAGAATGCGCCACAAGCAAGTGTGCAAGACACTGATTTAACTATGAAAGAGAATTTGCTGAACATAAGAACCAATTTTAATGCAACCTATCACACCTAAGGATAGACACTATCAATCCTTTCCTGAAATCTGTTAAATATTCTTCTTGATTTTGAAGTTGCACAACGCTTGCAAGGAACAAAAGAGAAAGAAGAACGATCTTATTATACAAATAAGTTGTCGCCAGCGTTTAAAATTCGTTTTTTATCCGGCTTCAAGGCAACCATGTCATCTGACGTCTGTTTTATTTTTTATTCTAAAATAAACAAACCTGCATCTTTCACTATTTTTTCACAT
>DPKF01000152.1 GCA_003542655.1 Holosporales bacterium | reverse complement strand
TTTATTGCCATACTTTTAATATGGCACCTATTCCTTAAGAAATGGTTAATCCAGAATGGATGTTACAAATAGTGTGTACAATATAGTCGAATGACATATTAAAGGCGCATAATAAAGCATCACTCTTAAGCTAACTACCCGATGTATTACTCAGAAGACCTCCGTACCAAAGCACTAGACTGTATTGCCAATGGCATGAGCAAAGTTTCAGTTTCAAAGTTTTTGAATATTTCAAGACGAACGCTTCATAGGTGGTGTAAACAAAAAAAGGAAACAGGTCATCTCAAAGTGAAAAAACGTGTTGAGAAACCTTACAAAATTGACGAGGAAATTTTGAGAAAACTAATCAAAGATAATCCTGATATGTACCAAAAAGACTTAGGAGCAAAACTGAACGCCTCTCAATCTGGCATATGCAGAATCTTTAAAAAACTTGGCATTACCCGAAAAAAAAAGACAAATTCTATATCGAACGATCCGATGAAAAAAGATCAAAATACCTAAGTGAAATACAAGGATACCGTAAAGAAGACCTTGCCTTTGTTGATGAGAGCGGCATTCATGAATATCTGTATAAAACTTATGGATATGCTATGCGGGGAGAAAAAATAGCCGGGGGTGTTTTTTGCAGCAGTTTTACAAGAGAAAATTTTATTGCAGCTAAGTGTCATAAGAAAATCCTTGCCCCAATGTGCTTTACTGGATCGTGTGATACGGATTTATTTGTTTACTGGGTTAGGGAGTTCTTAATTAAAGAACTTAAACCTGGTCAAGCAGTGATAATGGATAATGCTTCTTTCCATAAGTCTAAGGAGATTCAAAGGCCTATAGAATCAGTGGGATGCAAGCTTATTTACTTGCCCCCATATTCTCCCGATTTGAATCCAATCGAAAAGTTTTGGGCATGGTTAAAAGATAAAATTAGAGAAACAGCTCACTTATTTACAACCCTACAAGGGGCTATTGATAATGTTTTTAAATTATGCCTTTAAAATATCATTCGACTATATCTTTTTTACTGACCGTCTCGAATAAGTGCATTCATTTTCGCGGCTTCAAAAATTATTTTATTTTGCAAATCCATCATTTCATCATCTGTCAGTGTTCTATCATCTGATTGCACATTCAGGCGAAGTGCAATGGATTTTTTACCATCAGCCAACTTATCACCTTCGTATACATCAAAAATAGAGACAGACTGAATAAGCTTTTGATCGACCTTTTTGATTGCTTGAATAAGCTCTGCCGCAGATGTTGTTTTGTCCAGAATAAAAGCAAAATCACGATTAACAGACTGATAGTTTGAAAACGCAACACCTTTAATAATTTTTTCTTTAATTTGCGGTATATTGTGCATCAAAATTTCAAAACCCAAACACGGATTTTTAACAGTCAAGTTTTTAAGCACTTTAGGATGCAGTTCTCCAAAATATGCCACAACTTTTTTACCCTGCTTTAAACAACCAGAACGCTTTGGATGATAATAATCGGGTGTATCTGTCGCAATTTGTAGAGACGATTCTTTAATATTAAAGGCTGCAAGTGCTTGCAAGACATCTGCCTTTACATCAAAAACATCAAATACTCTTGGTGCTTTCAACCAATGCGCATCATGCGTTTTATTAAACCTTATACCAGCCATACTCATATTTTGAGAAGGCAAATCATTATTTAAAAAGAAAACAGGCGCCACTTCAAAAACAGAAATATTACCAATACTTTTTGCTTTATTATGTTGGGCTACTTTTATTAAACTAGGCAACAAACTTGGGCGCAAAACAGCAAGATCTGAATTTAGGGGTGCCAAAATTGGGACAACCACATAATCTGCTTTAAAATAGTCAGCCGTTTTTGCATCCATCATGGAGAATGTGTAAACTTCATCTAAGCCAGCATTCATTAAACGACGTTTTGCTTTATGCGTTAGGGTAAAATTATCCTGAACGGGTATTAGCGGCAAAGGCGCTTCCTGAATATTATTATACCCATGCAACCTTAAAACTTCTTCTAGTATATCCTCTGGTTGTTCTATATCATGACGCCAGGATGGAGAAGCGACAGTTAAAAGATCAGCGTCCTTTACACTCACCGTACAACCAAGTTTTTCTAAATACCCTATCACTTGCTCTTGTGTAAAAGCTTGCCCGGCCTTTTGGGCTAAAAAAGACAACGATACATCAAATGGTTGTGCGTCTTTTGGCATAGCCCCCTGTGCATTAAAACCAACAACATCACCACCACAAATTTCTTGAATCAGCTGCACCGCACGCGATAACGCCTTATGCACAAACTGGGTGTCTACACCGCGTTCAAAACGGGCACGCGCATCTGAAAACAAATTCAACCGCTGTCCAGAATTTGCAATATTAATTTTATTAAACAAAGCAGCTTCAACAACAATTGAAGTTGTCTCCATTTGTGTTCCTGAATGCAATCCACCTTTAATGGCAGCAAGGCCTAATATTTTTTTATCATCAGCGATCACTATATCATTTTTTAATTTATAAGTCTCCTGATCTAAGGCTACATATTCTTCACCATCATCAGACAATCGAACATTGATAGTACCTTCAATCATTTTTGCATCAAACACATGAAGGGGTTGCCCTAAATCAAACATCACAAAATTAGCTATATCAACAAGTGCTGATATGGACTGTTGGCCGGCTTCTTCAATGCGTTTTTTTAACCAAAGTGGACTTGGGCAATTTTTCACATTATCAATTTTAATGGCTGAAAAATAAGGGCAAGCCTCTTGATCATGAATCGTAATATTTGGGGCAGGTTGTAATTGTGTCGTCTTAAAAATTGTAGCATTATCAATAAACGTCCCTAACCCATATGCCGCTAAATCACGCGCAACACCACGCACATTAAAACAATCTGCACGGTTAGGGGTAATACTAATATCAAATATTGGATTGTCTAATGCAATTGCCTTGGCAAGTGCCGTGCCTGGCGCAGAGGTTGTATTAAGTTCCATAATGCCATCAGATTCCTCACCTAAAAGCAACTCTTTTGCTGAACAAACCATACCACAGCTTTCAACACCGCGTAATATGCCCTTTTTCAGCACTTGACCTGTAGAGGGCACAACAGAACCCACACGCGCAAAAGCAATATGTAACCCTTTCCTTACATTAGGCGCCCCACAAATAACTTGCTGAGTCACGCCTGAACCGTCGTTCACCATACACAGTGACAGGCGATCAGCATCAGGGTGTTTCTCACACGATTCAACATAACCAACAAC
>DPKF01000102.1 GCA_003542655.1 Holosporales bacterium | reverse complement strand
TTTTTATGACGTTCTTCCGTTGTTCGAATAAAATCATCATTCGTAATAGATAAATGATTCATCATATTTCTAAATGTTAAGGAAACTTCGTCTACAAATTCTTGTGGATTTTTTTTTGCTTTGTCAGCTGCTTGTTGAATTTTTTGGCCGTGCTCATCTGTTCCTGTTAAGAAAAAAGTATCGTGCCCAGAAAATCTTTGAAACCTGGCCCAAACATCGCATGCAATTGTTGTGTAAGCTGACCCAAGATGTGGCTTATCGTTAACATAGTAAATAGGGGTTGTAATATATTTTTTCATAAAACAATTGCATAGAAGGTCTTTGAAACCTATTATGCAACATTCACGTCAGCTGCATCAATATTAAAGATTTTTTAGTTTTGAAACCAACATATCAAGTTGTTCGTAAGTTTCAAATGAAAGTTTAATCTGCCCACCACGCTTATTAATATTAATTTTTGTTGGCAAGCGAAGGGCTGCTTCAATAATTTGTTGTACAACGATTAGATCAGGATCTTCCGTTACTTGACCCAATGAATTTTTAGGCGATTGAGAAGAAGAACTTTCTCTTCTTCTATTCTCTGTCTCACGAACGGAAAGTTTCTCATTTAAAATTTCTTGAACAAGTTCTTCCATATTGGTTGATCCAATAAGCGTCCTTGCGTGTCCTGCACTTAATTTGCCATTTCTAATCAAATCTTTTACATAATCAGGAAGCGTTGTTAACCGAAGCAAGTTAGCAACATAACTGCGGCTTTTACTAACGGACAGAGCAACTTCTTCTTGTGTTTTCCCAAAATCATCTATAAGTTTTTTCAAAGATTCTGCTTCTTCTATAGCGTTTAGATCATCTCGCTGTAAGTTTTCGATTAAGCCAACCTCTAGGGCTTCTTCATCATCACAGTCAACAATAATAATAGGCACATCTTTTAAACCTGCCTCTTTAGATGCGCGCCAGCGACGTTCTCCAGCGATAATTTCATATGCATCTTCTTGTAATGGGCGTACAAGAATAGGTTGCAGAACCCCTTTTTGACGAATAGAGTCTATTAAATGTGCCATATTTTCTGAATCAAATCGCTGGCGTGGCTGCATTTTACCGGGTTGCAGATTCTGAACAGGGGCGGTTGCTAGCCTCGAACCTGTAGCTGCTGTCAGTTCTTCTGTGTAATCTAAATCGCCAAGTAAAGCGGCCAAACCTTTTCCTAATGGGTTTCCTTTTGTGCTCATGCTGCTATTCTTTCTTTCTCTTTTAATAAAATTTCTCGGGCAAGACTCATATAAGCTTTTGATCCTGCTGAATGAACGTCATATAAAAGGACTGGTTTACCATGAGATGGAGCCTCTGATACACGTACATTTCGCGGTATGACGGTTTTAAATACTTTATTTTTTAGATGACTACGAACGTCCTTCGCGACCTGAGCGCAAAGTCCACTTCGTTTGTCAAACATGGTCAGGACAACACCAAAAAGCTTTAAGCTATTATTAAAATTCTTTCTAACTTTTTGTATAGAATTTAATAAGTAACTTAAGCCCTCTAAAGCATAATACTCACATTGTAATGGCACTAATACTGAATCTGCACAAACTAAAGCATTTAATGTCAGTAATCCCATAGACGGTGGGCAGTCAATAAAAATATAATCAAACATATTTTTATAGGGTTCTATCATTTTTCGTAAACAATGTTCTCTATCATGTCTGTCAACAAGTTCAATTTCAGCGCCAATAAGCTCAATTGAAGATGGTATAATTGAAAGACCCGGTACAATAGATTGTACGATAGCTTCACCAACAGTACAAGCATCTATCAGAAGGTGATATGAAGTAAACTTTCGCTCACCTCTAGATATACCCAGACCTGTTGATGCATTTGCTTGGGGATCAAGATCAATTAATAGAATTTTTTTATCTGCAGCAGCAAGTGCGGTAGCAATATTGACAGATGTTGTTGTTTTCCCAACACCACCTTTTTGGTTAGCAATAACGATAATTTTTGACATTATATGCCTTTCCGCCTCAAATTTGTTGTTTTAATAATATAGCCATCACCTGTCATGCTATTATAGATTTCAAAATCAAACAACCATTCTTTTTGCGCTTCCTTAATTTCTTCTTCTAAGGTTTTCCCCTTTAAAAAAACACCGATTGTTTCACGTGAAACATTTTCCATGTAAGAAAATAAATTTGTAAGGGAAGTTAATGCTCTGGCAGTAATGGTGACAGATTCATCTAGCCTTATATGTTCAATTCTGCTTGATATAATATGAGCATTTAACTTTAAACTATTCACGACATGCTTTAAAAAAGTTGTTTTTTTTAAAATTGATTCAATCATCGTAACATTAAAACCCATTATAGATAAGGGTATTCCTGGAATGCCCCCACCACTTCCAAAATCAATAACTTTTAGGTTTTTATCAATTATCTCACTCAACTGCGTGCTGTCTAATATATGCCTTTGATAAAAGTCTTCCCAGTTGGATAATTTCATAAGCGAGATTGATTGATTCCAGTCAAAAAGCATTTTGTAGTAACTTTTAAAATCAGTCATTGTTTCACGTGAAACAATCGAGGTTGTTAAGGATTTGTTTACTTTTAATACCATAAACTTATAAAAGAGAAAGAGGGTGTCATGAACAAAATACCACATAACTTAAATGATTTCTATGTAAAAGATATTCATATGGGCAGTAAAATTCTTGATTTTTTAGATTCAGAATATTCTTCTTGTGTCAATACTTTAGATTCTATGCGCCATATTTTAAATGATTCTGGCGTAAAGGGATTAGATTCTTACTTTGATCAGTTGAAAGTAGCGACTAATCCTAAATATTACCCTTTCACGAATAAAGAAGTATTAGAAAGCATCTTACATGATGGTGGTTTAAATATACAAAAGGGCTTTCAAAAATGGGTTAAGGATATTGAAAAAAATAACATGCCTTCACTTAGCAAGATACAAAATGTGACATTAGGTGATACTATAGCCTCTTCAAAAGGAGATGTTATTTATGAAAATAATATTATTGAAATCATTCACTATAAACCACTTTGCCCAGATATATATAAAGAACCATTACTTATTGTGCCGCCCTGGATTAATAAATATTATATTTTAGATCTTAATAAAAAGAAATCTTTTGTGCAGTATTGCCTTCGTAAAGGGATAGATGTTTTTATGATTTCCTGGAAAAGTGCTACTTATAAAGATATAAATATAGGTTTAGAAGACTATATCATTCAAGGGATAGAAAAAAGTGTTTCTATTATAAATAAACCTATACATCTTTTAGGGTTTTGTGTTGGAGGGGTTGGCACTCTTATTACGTCTATAAGAAATAAAAATAAACAAATAATATCGCTTTCACTTTTAGCAACACCTGTTGATTTTTCATATTTTTACCAAATAAAACAATTTCTAACTAATTTAAATTTCCCCCTATACATAGATTCTATTCTGTCAAAGGGATATCAATCAGGGGAAGATCTTTTTAAAATGTTTTGTTTATTAAAGTCTGAAGGGCTTATTTTAAAAAATATTGTTGATCAATACTATTTAAATAAATCTCCAATAGAAAATGATATTTTATATTGGAATATGGATTCAATTAATATTCCAGCAAAATTGCACTTGGAATATCTAGAAAAATTTTTATTAAAAAATCAGCTATTTGAGGGTAAATACGCTATAGAGAAAGAAAAAATAAATATAAATCGGTTAACGCTGCCTATATTTGTTGTTGCTACTGAAAAAGATCATATTGTACCACCTGCCGCCGCCTTTGCCTTAAGAACAAAAGGGAATAATGTGGCGTACATTCTTGGTGGGTCAGGACATATTGCAGGCATTATTAATCCACCTGAGGAGAATAAATATCATTTTTTTTCGTACTGCCCTAAACAACAAAAACTTATTAAGCAAAACGGGTCATGGTGGGATACTTGGTCATCATGGATGACTCATAAAATGAGTGGTAAACACACTGCAGAACAAGCAGATTCATTTAAAAAAATTCGACCTGCCCCAGGAAAGTATGCCATGAATCAAATAAATTTAAACAAACATATAGATAAATTTTAATTATTTCTTAAGGTTGTTCATATAAACTAAAGTAAGAATATTATTTTATACATTAACTTATGTACTATATTGGTCTTGTTATTGTTTTTGCATCCATTGC
>DPKF01000113.1 GCA_003542655.1 Holosporales bacterium | reverse complement strand
GTACCAATTAACCCTAAGCCAACAATTGTAACCATAACATCTGGTTTTAAGAATGCGTTATGTGATAGGTAGTCTATGCCACCAAGCCCTGATGCAACACCGGATATACCATACATAATTAATGAAAGAAGGCTTAACCCATCTGCAACAGATGTATGGACACGTTTAAACCCCTGAACACATGGTGAGGGAACGACTTTTACTTTGTCCGGAATTATTTTTAGTGCTTTTTCCCATTCTGTATTTCTTACCCCATCTTTAAAGCGCTCTGATAAATTTAAACTTGAACCTGCGTGCACTTGTGAGTTGGTGGTCGCTTCTGCTGTGTCTGGCACTGATAATGCAAAACCTGAATGAGCACCTGTATTCCCTTCATTTCTTCCTGGAGAAATTGGTTCATGTGAAGAGTCAGTTCGAACACTTCCTCTACCTAAAGACGGTGTATCAGCTCTATCTTCCAAATCTTCAGGTGTGCTAAAAGCAGGTCTATCCGACCCTGGAGCAAATGCTCTCTCTTCAAGTATGGTTTCCCCTCTATTGCCAACCTCATGCACTGAGATTGCACTTGAATGAACAGAGGTCAAATCGCCAGTAGATGCATGACATACTGTGGAAATACACACATATAAAAATAAGAATAGTTGACGCATATTTTAATCCCTTTAAAATATATATAATATTGTTCATCAAAGAACAGGTATAATTTTAGCCTATGTTAAATAGGTTAAATTTTGATGAACAGGATGCACAAAAGCTAATTGGTAACGCCAGCTTTAAATTTCTCCGCTAAACAGTTATGATATAAGTATCTTAATATTTTATAAGATCCTTGATGCGTTTCTGGTTTTCCCTTATTTTCTTGCTATCGATGCAGGCACCCACATTATGTGATTTCAAACCATATGTGTTAGAGAAAAAGATTAAGTTAGATGATAAATTATTAATAAAGGTAGAAAAAAATACCCTTTTATTTGATTGGCTTAAACATACTAAAACCGCCCTTATTCATGTGGAAACAGATAATAACGAGCAAGAGTGGTGGTTTGTTTTTGATGATATTCCTAAAGCTATTGTTTTTCCAGAAGATCATGATTTGCCTGTTGGCGTTCTATCATTGCGTCAAGAAACGAATACTTCAGTAGAAAAAACCCATCTTATTATTAAAATAAAAATAAGTAATCAATTTATATTTAAAGTCTCAAATAATAAGACAACATGGTCTGTGCATGTTTTGCAACAAAATAATACACAAAAAGATTCTATCGTACAGTTAAATACTAAAATATGGCCCAATACGACCTATCCTTCTGTGCAAGATAGTGATCCTTATATATTGAATATTATACAAACCAATAAAAATCGATCTTTAATATGTTTTTTAATGGATAAAAGTACAGGGTTTGTAAGCTCTTTTGAAACGCCCTTTTATAAAGTATTCAATTCGGTTCATGGTGGTGGAGCCGACTTATTTAGCGATGATGTGAAATTAATTAAACATAAAGGCAGCTTAACGTTAAAAGTAATGACGCCATTGAAAAATCAACATGATATCCAAATTTCAGAGAAAAAAAGCTTACCAGCGCAAATTGGCATTTTTAAAAATTACAGTTCAAATGCATTACTAGCCTATCTTAATACGACCCAAGATATTCAAATACAACATAAAAATCAACTTGCAGACATGCTACATAGAGCTTGGATAGAAATAATGGTAGGAAATGAACGTGCTGCATTATCCTTTATAAGTGATATTGAAAAAGAGTATCCAGGTGTAGCACACCATCCGTTTGTACGTGTTTTAAAAACAATTGCCTATATAATGGACACTAATTTTACAAAAGCACAAGAAAATGCTTTATACTTGCCCCAAACGGCTGAAAACAAACTATTAACAGCATTAATAGAAGCGGGGAAGGGGGTAACGATTGCCCAAAAGTCCAATTTATCTATGATAGGCGATATTTACAAACAGTATACGCAAAATATTCGTGACGAAATTATGGGACCTGTTTTGATTACGTTGATTGATCGAAAAGATTATGAAACATTAGAAACGTTAATAAATAATATGCCTGAACCAACAACACTTCAATTTCGTGGATACTTCCAATATGCAAGAATTATGTTGACGCTTTCAAAAGATACAGCAGAAAATGAGACTAAAAAATTAGATGATTTTATTACAGACATTCAATTTGGAAAATTATCACCACGCCTGCAAGCCCACGCACTATACCAAAAGTTATTAATTGACATGCGTCATATGCGCATATCAACAAAAGACGCTGTCAAACAACTTGTTAGCCTGTCTTATATGTGGAGAGGGGAGCAACTGGAAGCACAGACGTTGTTAACGTTATCAACCTTATTAATGGAAAATAAACAGTATAAACAAGCCCTTCACTATTTTCAACGCATTAGAGACTCATACATAGCAATGTATGAACTTTTACATCTCCATAAAAAAATGCAGACTTGTTTTGTAAATTTTTTTAAAGATAATATAGAGCGGGTTTCACCACTTCGTGTGATTCATTTTTATGAGACTTATAAAGAATATACGCCCAATTCTTTTGATGAAGTAAATATTATTAAGATAGTTGCCACCAATTTGATGAAGCTTGATTTGTTAGAGCAATCCGCAGCTCTATTAACTGCCGGCACAAAAAATAACAACAGCAGAAATGCTTTGATTGATTTTTATATTGAAGCAGCGCAAATGCATATTAATAATAAAAGTGGAGAGTTCGCACTCTTAACGCTTAACGTTATGCCAAAATCAGGGGTTGAGAAATATGCAGATGTCATTGTTCTATTAAAAAGCAGGGCATACGCATCAATGGGGCAGCTCGATAAAGCGCTTCAACTTCTCGATAAAGAAAATACGATTAATA
>DPKF01000183.1 GCA_003542655.1 Holosporales bacterium | reverse complement strand
ACCCGTATTAAAAATGATACAACCTATTACTTAGAATATTCAGGCAGTTGGAAGTGGGTATTTTTCTGGGGTATTTTCTTTTTTCCCATTGCGTTTATTTTGTTATTTTTCAACGGCCTATCTTTAATTGAAGAACAATACGCAATAAAAAATGTGCAGCACAATAAGGACGATATCATTATTGATAGACAAAGATAATAAATTATGAGTTATAAACGTATACTATTAAAAATATCTGGTGAATCACTTTCTTGTACATCTCCTGATACAGAACAAACCTTCGGCATAAATGAAGACATGCTGAATAAAGTTGTGATGGATATTAAGTCTGTCCATGATAATGGCGTTCAGATTGCAATTGTTGTTGGTGGTGGAAACTTTTTTAGGGGGGCTACAACCTCGCTTCCAACACTAGACCGTGCAACGGCCGACTATGTTGGCATGCTTGCAACCGTCATGAATGCAACAGCGTTAAAAAGTGTTTTAGAACATCACGGAATTGAAGCGCGGCACATGTCAGCAATACCTGTTAGTGCTGTTGCGGAACCTTATATTCGGTCCCGCGCCATACAGCACATGAATAAAGGACGGGTCCTTATTTTTTCTGGTGGTACTGGAAATCCGTTTTTTACAACCGATACAGCAGCGGTTTTGCGTGCAAGCGAAATTGAATGCGATCTACTCCTGAAAGCCACAAAAGTAGACGGTATTTATTGTAGTGATCCTAAAAAAAATCAAAGTGCTAAATTTTATCAATACATTTCATATTCACAAGTTTTACAGGAAAGATTGCAAGTCATGGATTCTACGGCTATATCCCTAGCGCGTGAAAACAAGCTACCTATTGCAGTTTTTTCTATTTATGAGCATAATAATTTTGCTAAAGTGCTAAATAATACAACCAAATTCACCCTTATTAAAGAGGAATAAGTCTTTATGTCTTTTAAATTTGATGATCGTCTAAAAGAAATCAATCGTAAAATGGAATCTGCAATTGAGGTTTTAAATAAGGAATTTGACGGCATTCGTGCAGGTCGTGCGCACCCAAATTTATTAGCCCCCATAATGGTTGAATCTTACGGTACAGTTATGCCTTTATCGCAGGTCGCTTCCGTTAGTGCACCTGAACCACGCTTGCTTGTTATTCAAGTATGGGATAGGTCTATGGTGAAAGCTATAGAAAAAGCTTTAGTTGATGCCAATATGGGGCTAAATCCACAACCAGATGGGCAAATGATTCGCATTCCCCTTCCAATGTTGACCGAAGATCGCCGTAAAGAGCTTACAAAACTGGCTGCAAAATATACGGAAGAATCTAAAATTAGCGTGCGTAATGTTCGTCGTGATGGCATGGAAATGCTGAAAAAAATGGAAAAAAATAAAGAAATTTCAGAGGATGAATTACATAACTTATCTGACGATGTACAAAAAATAACAGACAATCATATTAAAAAGCTTGATTCTATGTTAGAAGAAAAGCAAAAAGATATTATGAGCGTATGAATATATCGAACAAACACCTAATGTAAAGGATACTAAAAAACCTCTCGTACAATTTAAATGCGAGAGGTTTTTTTAGCATTAAGCTAGAGGTTACTGTCCTGCTGCTAATTCGTTTTCAAGAACTCGAATTTGTTGTCCTATTTCCTTCTTCCGGGCCGGTACAGCGGATCTCAGCTGACCTTTTAAAGCGGTTATTTCTGCCGTAATGTCAGCCAGTCTTTGTCTTGCTGCCCCATCTTGTTCGGCTGCAGCAATCCGTCTTTGTGGTATTTCATCAACTCTTCTTTGTTCTCCTTCAGTAGCCGCTCTTCCCCGATGGGCTGCTGCCGCAACAGGCCTTACATATGGAATAGTTGGACGCACATTTCCTATAAGAAACACATTATAGTCTTTAGTAAGCCTAGCGGCGTTTGCCCTAATTCCATACGGATCATCTGCTGAACGCTGATTTAAAACCCTATTGACATCATCTTTTTTAAATTTATAGAAGGCCACACTTCGACCGCGTGAAAATGGGTGGTTTAACGCTTGTCTTAGTTCTGGAAAAGTCTCTGATAAATCAACAACCATTGCATCATTATCTAATAGCGCGTCACATGAAAATACTTCTCCATTAAAAAGAGGCTCTGCCCTCACAGTAGAAAGTGTTTGTGCAACAGTAGCACCACGTGCTTGTAATAAACCACCGATCGCTCCAGAAAAACCACCATCTTCTATAAATATAGCGTCTTCCTCTAAACGGTCTGTTAATTCATTTTCAAACTCTAAATTCAATAAAAGCCCATATTCAAGATTTGGAAATCTTTCTCTTTGTCTAATGGCGCTAGCCTGTACTGTGTTTACACTATTAAACATAATACAGAGCGCAGAAAGCCACATCACTGCATTTTTTTTCTTGATAATCATTTGTTATCCTTCTTCTAAATTGTCAGTATAAATTTAGGCTATCAGAAATAATCTTATTAGAAAAGTGTACAACAGAATATAAAATAAATTTTGCGGGCAAATTATTTGATACGCCCATCAGCAAGAGTGCAACTTATTACACGCGACCATAAGCATTTAAAAAGCGTTGATCATTTTCATAAAGTTGTCGGATGTCTTTGATGCCATATTTCAACATCGTAAGACGTTCTATTCCCATGCCGGCTGCAAACCCTTGATAAACAGTGTGATCAATAGCGCAATTTTCCAAAACTTTGGGATGCATTAAACCGCAACCTAGAATTTCCATCCAATCACGGCCTTTCATTTTAATATCAACTTCAGCTGAAGGCTCGGTAAAAGGAAAAAAGCTAGGCCTAAAGCGCACATCTAAATCTTTTTGATCAAAGAAAAAACGTAAAAAGTTAATAATGGTTGATTTTAAATGCCCCATTGTAATGTTTTGATCGACCACAAAAATTTCTGCCTGATGAAACATTGGTGTGTGTGTTGCATCAATATCGTCACTTCTATAAGCACGACCCAAGGCTAAAACCCGCAGAGGCGGCTTTTGACCTTTTAAAACATGTGTTTGAATATTCGATGTATGCGTCCGCAGTAAATTTTTATTGCCACCATCCAAACTATTTAAATAGAACGTATCTTGCGATTGACGTGCAGGATGATGCTTTGGAATATTTAAAGCATTAAAGTTATGATCTTCATTATCAACGTCAGGCCCCATTTCAAGTTTAAAGCCTAATTGACCAAAATATGATTCAATATCTTCCATAACCTGACTTAATAAATGTAAATTACCTTGTGGGCGCGGGCGCGTTGTTAAGGTAACATCGACAGCTTCTGCATTAATTTTTTCATTTAAAAGAACATCATCAAAGAATTCTTTTTTTTGTAAAAGGGCATTTTGAATATTTTCACGTAGCGTATTAAGCGCCGTTCCTTTTTCTTTTTTTTCCTCACCAGTTAAAGAACCAAGCGTTTTCATTTCCTGCGTTAAAAGACCTGCCTTACCCAGGTAAAATACTTTTGCTTTATCGACTTCATCTTGTGACTGCAAATTATCGATTGTTTCTTTCCAGGTATTTAACGTTGTCATTTCAAAGCCTTTTAAATATTTAATATGGTTTGCTGAAGGTTAAGTAAAGTATATACATTTTAAATGCACTTAGCCAGATTTCAGCCTCTTTTTTGCCCAGATTCTCTACGATCCATTCATTATTAAATGATCAATGTCTTGGTCTTTAAGCAGTGGATAACTTCGTAAATTTGGCAATTGGTAGTGCCACCACTCACTTGTAATAAAATCCCACCCTGAAGCTGTCATCAGTCCTAACAACATAAACCTATTTTTTTGAGCGTCGAGTGATATTTCTGTGTTTTTGTGATACGACAGTTCTGTGAACGCATCAAAATCTGTTCCCATATTCAAAGCCTTTCCGTTATGATCTAAAAGCGTTAGATCAACGGCAACACCCCGTGCATGACCAAGTGGGCCTGTTTCATCAGGTCGTGATATAAAGCGTGGGTCAGGAACGGCATCCCACAATTTTTGAGCAGCTGCCAAAGGGCGATATCCATCCCATACTAAAAGTTTATAGCCCATAGCCTGCGCTAAAGTTGACGCACGGCGTAAGGCTTCTGCAGCCTCGTCTAGTAAATATAATTTCGGGTTTTTGTAAATAATATTTTGTGTGAAATTATCTAAAGTACCATATTTTAAGGCTACGTCAATATTATATTGTTTTTCATCAATCGGAATTAAAGGCATAGCACACATACTATAATTTATTGTTTATAGTATCTATAAGATAAGCCTATAATGCAATCTATTTAAAAGACTCAGTCGCTATTAAGGCTTCCCAGAAAAATCCTTTAAAAAGGTATCAATATTCTTATTAACAGATAAGGTAGAAACTTGACTACGTAAATTGGATAGAAGACCTATACCCTCAACAATAATATCAAAAATTTTGTACTGATTTTGATTGATTTTAATTAAAACAAACTGCGTGTTTAAAATACCATTTTTACTCTCAAAAACAGCCTTATATGTTAATCTGTTCTTCCGTGGGCTTAATTCTGCCACATTACTAATGTTATCATCTTCAATATTAATAGAGGCAAAAACATCTATTTTTTCTTGTGTTGCGTAAACTTTTAACAGGTAATCTGAAAGTA
>DPKF01000040.1 GCA_003542655.1 Holosporales bacterium | reverse complement strand
TGAAAAAACGTATGAATGCATCAAGCATTGATAAACTTGCCTATCAAAGAATCGTTCTAACCGGAGGCGTTAGCCAATTATCTGGCATTAGAGAACTTGCATCTGATCAATTAGGGGGGCAAGTGCGTATTGGATCTCCTAATAACTTATTTGGAGACGCCGATTCGATGAAAAACCCCTCGTTCTCAACATGTGCAGGTCTTTTACAGTTTGGTATAGATGACCAACAAAGCTATAATCAGGCAGAGTTAATTTTGGCTAATTTATCAGCCAGTAATAATATTTTTAGTAAAACGGTGAATTGGGTGCGTGAAAATTTTTAACACAAACAATAAGCTTTTGTTTTGACGACCTGAAGTGCCACCTAAACTGTTTTTTGCCCCTAAAATTGAATGTTTGCTAAATCCCTTAAAAGGGTTATAATCTATGGACATTCAGTTTAATATCAAGCAAGCCATGCCCCTACCGATTAACACCCTTCAAGAACTATCCAATTGCCTCCGTTTTTTAAGCATCGATATGGTCGAAAAGGCAGAATCAGGACACCCTGGTATGCCTATGGGCATGGCTGATGCTGCAACAGTTTTATTTAAAGATTTTCTTCGATACAACCCGAAAAATCCATCATGGAAAAATAGAGATCGCTTTGTTTTATCTGGTGGGCATGGATCAGCCCTATTATACAGCCTTCTCCATTTAACAGGCTATAATCGCCCTACGATTGAGGATTTAAAAAAATTCCGTCAATTAGGGTCTCCCTGTGCTGGACATCCAGAATTTGGAGAATTACCCGGCATAGAAGCAACAACTGGGCCTTTGGGTCAAGGTATAGCCAATGCTGTTGGCATGGCAATCGCTGCAAAAAAAAGAGCAGCTGAAGATGCTAAACACTTTAATTATAAAATATATGTCACATGCGGCGATGGTGATTTAATGGAGGGAATCTCCCATGAAGCATGTGCCCTTGCGGGACACTTAAATTTAAACAACCTCATCATTCTTTTTGATGATAATCAAATAACCATTGATGGTCCAAAAAATTTATCAGACTCCGAAGACGTAAAAAAACGTTTTGAGGCGTATGGTTTTAATGTGCTCACAGCGGATGGGCATGATTTTAAAGATATTCATCATGTTTTAACAAAAGCACAAAGCGCCGAACAACCCACGTTTATAGCGTGTAAAACGGTTATTGGGAAAGGGTCACCGTCAAAAGAAGGCACATCTGGTGTTCACGGTTCTCCATTGGGTGAAACCGAGATCGCGAAAACAAGAATAGCCTTAAAGTGGCCACACCCGCCATTTTTCATTCCTGAAAATTTACGTAAACTATGGCTGACAATTGGTAAACGTTGTGATGGTGAATATGATGCTTGGTCAAAAACCTATACATCAGATAGGCACAATACGATCACAAATGTGCAATCACCCTTAACAAATCTAAAAATTGCATTCTTAAAAGAACAACCCAATCTTGCAACACGTCAAGTTTCACAAATGGTTTTAGATTGTGTATTACCTGTTGTGCCAAATTTAATAGGGGGATCTGCAGATTTAACGCCGTCAAACAACACACACGCATCGGGCCAAAAAGCAATTACAAGGGATGATTTTACAGGATCATACATACATTATGGCATTCGTGAGCATGCTATGGGGGCTATTATGAACGGTTTGTCGCTTTCAGGATACAAACCATATGGAGGCACCTTTTTAACATTTTCAGATTATATGCGCCCTGCGATTCGACTATCAGCCCTTATGAAACAATCCGTTATTTATGTCATGACGCACGATTCGATAGGCCTTGGTGAAGACGGACCAACACACCAACCCATAGAACATATAAGCAGTTTGCGCGCTATGCCAAATGTGAACGTGTTTAGGCCTTGCGATGCCTTAGAAGCTTTGGAGTGTTGGGAGCTTGCCTTAACAGCCACAGATACGCCATCAGTTTTGGCTTTATCGCGTCAAAAACTGCCCTTCTTACGTAAAGACGACAGTATTAAAAATCTATCTAAAAATGGTGCTTATATATTAAGAAATGACAATACAGATGCCCCCCTGGATGTAACATTAATTGGCACCGGATCAGAGGTATCTTTATGTGTTGAGGCAAAGATAGCGCTTGCAGCAGAAAATATTAATGCGCGCGTTGTTTCAATGCCCTGCCAAGAACTGTTTAACAAACTGCCAGTCGGTCAACAATCAGATATATTAGGCAAGCCAAAAACTATTATTGCCGTAGAAGCTGGCACATCCTATGGGTGGGATCGCTATATATATAGGGGGCAAAAACCAGGTACTGTGATCGGTATAAACCAATTTGGCGCCTCTGCACCAGCAAGTGATTTGTTTAAACATTTTGAGATTACTGTTCAGCGTATTGTGGATTGCTTTGTTCAGCAGGGTATTGAAAGTTGAATTTTCCTGACTATTTTGTTAATATTTCTTAAAAATAATCACTATTTCAAATGCCATACCAACCATAAAAAATATGGGTATGGTGTAAGAACCCTAATTCTGGATTATTTTTTAGTATTAACGATTTATAAAGAAATAGGTGTTA
>DPKF01000132.1 GCA_003542655.1 Holosporales bacterium | reverse complement strand
CTAGACATTTAAATTTGTATTAATTTTCCTGAGGTTGGCAGGTATCGTATTCTTTTGATTAGGTAGAAAAATCAAAGGATGACGATATGGCAAATAGGAAAATATTTATGTCAACGTATCAAACCATCATAGCTTATTTAAAATTAGACATGTCCCAACGACAAATTAAGCAAATGAATATTGCAGGAAGGAAGAAGATTTCCCATGTTCATAAAATTGCCCAAGAACAGGGCTGGCTAGAAGCTTCAGCGATTATCCCCAGTGAATCAGAACTGAAGGTTTTTTTTGAAAAGCAGAAAAAGAATCCACCGGTTACAGCTTTAACACCCCATAAAGAAATGGTTGGTGAGTGGGCAAAAGAAGGCCATCAAGCCTCAACAATTTATGTGCGATTAAGGCGTAATTTTGATTACACGGGGTCTTATTATTCTGTGCAGCGTTACGTTAAAACCGTTAAAAAAGATCATGTTGTGCCAGATCTCACCACGCCGCTGCATTTTGAATCTGGAGAGGCTGCTCAAGTTGACTTTGGGCACGGTCCCAAGCTTTTAGATACCCGCACAGGAAAGGTTGAACAGACATATTATTTTGTGATGACCCTGTGTTATAGTCGCCATCAATATGCAGAACTGGTCACGCATCAAGATATAGAAACGTGGTTAAACTGCCACCAAAAGGCTTTTCAATTTTTTAATGGCGTTCCGAGGAAAGTTATCATTGATAACCCAAAATGCGCTGTAATCGTTGCTGGATATTATGAAGCAGAGCTTAATAAAAGTTATGAATCTTATGCAAAAGAGGTTGGATTTGTGATTGCACCGTGCCCGCCACGTGATCCACAAAAGAAGGGACGCGTTGAATCGGGCGTTAAATACGCTAAAAAATCTTTCCAACCGCTACGTGATTTTAAGCATGTGCAAGACGCTAATGAACAGTTAAAAGATTGGGTTATGAAGGATGCTGGTGTTCGCATACATGGCTCCACATACAAAAAACCACTGGATTTATTTGAAAAAGAAGCGCTAACACCACTGCCCAAAACCATGCCTGACATTGCCATTTACAGCAAAGTTAGGGGGTCGAGAAACTGCCATGTTCGGTTTGAAAAATGCAATTATTCGATCCCGTTTCAATTTTATGATAAAGACCTGTGGCTAAAGAAAACACAGACCTCCATTAAAATTTATTTTGAGGGCGATCTTATAGCCCATCATCCAAGACTGTTCCAGCCAGGCAGCTATGCAACGGATCAAAACCACTTGGAACAAAAGGCCAAGGCTTATTTTGAAAGAACACCAGAGTGGTGTATAACCGAGGCTGAACGGATTGGATCCAGCACGTCTCGTGTTGTTGAAACCTTCTTAACAGACCCTGTGCAAGATCTTTTACGGGCGGCACAAGGCATCATAAAACTGGGCGATAAATTTGGTGAAAAACGCCTTGAGAAGGCCTGCTTGCGGGCCATCCACTTCAATTCTGTTTCTTATAAATCTATTCTTAATATCTTAAAGAAAGGAATAGAGAATGATTATGTTGCAGAGGAATCTTCACAGCCGATTGCACCGGTTTATCAAGGTTTTGGCGTCTATCAACGCACGGATACGATTGATTTAAATCTTGTACGCGCCTCTGGCCATGCCTAAGGCGCTGTAAGTCAATATCACCAACAATCTTATATAAAATACTTAACTTTTACAAAAGGATATTATTATGTCTCATGATCTTTTAAAACAACTCACACACCTTAACCTAAAAGGCGTCATACAAAGCTTGGATATCCGCAACCAGCAAGCCTTAACAGGTCAAATGCCTTATTTAGAATTTCTAAATCTGCTGATGTCTGATGAAGTATGCCTTCGGGAGAGTAAAAAATATGAAAAACGCTTAAAATCAGCCAATCTGAAAGGACATAAAACGTTGGAGAACTATGATTTTGGGTTTAATCCCACCATCAATAAGCCCTTAATTTATGATTTGGCGACGTGTAAATATATATTACAAAAAACGCCTGTGATTATTGTGGGGCCTTGTGGAACGGGGAAATCTCACCTAGCGCAAGCCCTTGGATTTGCAGCCATTCAAAAAGGATTTGACGTGCTGATGACAACCCAAAGTGATATATCTATGACGTTAAATGAGGGAAAGGCCACATCAACGTATCATAAGGTCATGAAAAAATTAGCGCAGCTTCCGGTGCTTATTATTGATGACTTTGCCCTAAAACCCTTATCTAGATTGGAGGAGGAAGGTATACACGAGCTTATTGATAAACGATCTGAAATGGCATCAACCATCATCACCAGCAACTTAGACCCCAGTGAATGGCTGGCATCCTTTACCAATAAACTTTTGGGGGCTGCAACAACAGATCGCCTGCAACACAATGCCACCATCGTAAAATTAGAAGGTAAAAGTTTTAGAACGCAAAATCCTGCAACATTCAGAACAACTCAAAACGTGAACCTCTCGATTCATACGGCTCGTGATTTAAGAAACGTTCCTGATAGATTTACTTTCCAGTGCACAAATAGGTCTGGCCTTTCATTTCTTATTTTATATAAAAAGTTTATGGCTGACCATTTTCGGCGTTTCATCTTTGCAAACTTTCGCATTGCCCATGCAACCAATGTCATGTCAAACTGTCTAAGATAAGTGATCATTGCTAATCGGTTGTATTTTCCGTAATACTGAATCCAACCGCGTAGGATTGGGTTCATTATTCTAGCAATGTCATCTAACTT
>DPKF01000083.1 GCA_003542655.1 Holosporales bacterium | reverse complement strand
AGTGAAGCTGCATCTGAAACAGGAACAGTCCAAGAAAAAACAAAGCAACAGCGTATAGATGAATTTAATGCAAAAGCCGATAAGGTAGCCAATTCATTAATTGATTTCCTTACACCAAAATCAACAAGGGGTACAGCAACAAAAGGGATGGGTATTGAAGATTTAGTTAAAGGTGCAACAGCCGCAATTAAAAAAGCCTATGCCATATCTCAAAACATTCAGGAAGCAGTAGAAGCAGGCATACAGTATTTTAAAGATAATTGGGATAGTAATGAATTGGGCGAATTACCGGAACAGGATTTAAGGAATAAACTTACCGATGATTTAGAAGAAAAACAAGAACCGAAAGCGGCAACCAAACCAAGACAAAGTAAATCAGGTAAATTAACTGATGTAGAAGTAGGTGTGATAAGGGAAGTATTAGACAAGCCAATTGATGCAAAGCAATTTCCTACTTTCTTTGATATGAATAAAGTGCTTGTGCAGGAAACGGCAAAAACGCAAGGTGAAGGTCAGGATAGAACACCATTAGACGGGACTTATGTGCAAGCGCATTTGGCTGATTTAAGAAGTATAAGTTTGAATAATGCAAGAATATTACAGGATGCTTTGGGAAAAGATTGGAAGGAAAAACTTATCGGATTTTTAGAAGATAATCCCACAGCCGGAAATATTGCACAGGTATCGGGATTATTGAATGTAATTAACACTGATATTTACAATGAAATTGCAGCATCAAAGAACGGAACAGAAATAAGTAAATTAAAGGACTTGCAAGCAAGGGCTGATAGAATCACTTACGATACAAGCAGAAGTGCTTCATTGGCTTTAAATCAACGCAGGATGTATCAGGATTTTGGGCAGGGAAAAGATGTTGCTGATATTCTTTCAGCCGTTATCCTTACACCGGAACAACAGGCTATGAAATCAAAAGTAGAAGAAGCATTAAAACAGAAATTTACTGATGAAGAATTAAATAAGCCTAAAACACCAAAGCCAAAAAAGCAACAACAGGCAAAGCCTAAAAAGGCTGCACCAGTTCAAACAGAAGATTCAGTTAAAAAAGACTTAATTTCAAAGGGTAAAAAGGCAGCACAACAAACAGATGCAGATGGTAATGTTACCATAGTGTCTTTAAAAGATAAAATTAATCAGGCTAATGAAGCCTTAAATGGGTTTAAATGTTAAAACTTAATTGTTTAATAAAAAATACAGTAGCCGTTCAGCACATGAAGGATGCCATAGAAATATTGGTAGGGGAACGTATGGAAACAAGTGGAATTGCAACATTCCCCGAAGTGTATAATGATTTACGCAGGGCCGGATTAGAAGTTGATGCCGAAAGCGCAGGGGCTTTGTATGATGCACTTTATGGTGGTATTGATAATAAAGGATTATCCACCACAGAAGAAGTTTCAAGTTTTGCAGGTAAAGATTTTGAAAAACAATTAAATTCTATTGTAGATGGCATTCAGCAGGTAGAACAAGAACCTAAAAATGAAAAGTTGGGTACTCTTTCACCGGAAAAACATGCGGTTAATTCTATATCAAAATTATTTGCAGCAGAAACATTTGGCACTACTCCAAAAGTAAAATCAGTAATGCGACAAATGCAGGATTTAGTTACGAAAGCTGCTACTTCATTATTGCCAAAATCTGAAAAGAAAAGTAAAGGATTAACTGAAACATTAGATGATTTTTTTGATGTAGAAAGTAATCAATTTAGAACATTAGACGGTCAACTAAATACTTTAAGAACTTTACATAACGCAGTAAAAAAAGAAGTAGAAAATTATGTTGACCAAGCGGCAGAAAAATTAAGTGATGAAGATGCAAATTTATTAAGAGAACAATGGGGTGCTTACACCGAAGCATTTATGAACTCAACCTATGATATAGTCCTTAATAAAGGCAATCAAAATAGTTTGGTTAATGAAGCATTAAAACAAATACAGATTGACGGTACGCATATCGTAGATATTAATGGCAATGTAAAATGGAGTGCTTTAATTGAATTTGACAACCCTGATACAATTACAGAAAAAGTAAAAGAACTTTTTAGGGAAGGGTTTAAAAATCCTGATGGCACAATAACATCCTACAGTCCACAGAAAGCAGAAAGGGTAGGTGAATATTTTAAGCGTTTGTATTTAGATAAACTGGATACAGCAAAACAACGGGCAATCCAAAATAATCGGGTAAAAAATAAAAGTGCAAAAAATATAATTTCAGACTTTATAAAAGAACGTGGGTTTTTCAATCTTGTAAAAGATAAAGACGGGAAGTTATTACTTACACAAACTGATTGGGATAATGCCATTAAGTACATAAAAAAACAAATTGATGGGGTTCAGGTCGGCAAAGATAAATTAGGACAAGAAATACGGGGGTTAGATTTAGTAGAAAATAAATTACGTACATGGCTAAATGCACAAACTAAACCGGACGGTTCACCAAAATTTACTGAACAGCAAAAACAAATGATTGAAAATGAATTTGTAGATACTGTAATGGCAAAATTAGATACAGCCACCAATCAGCCAGTTCCTTTGGATAGATTAATTGCCTTAAATAATATTAATAATGGTACAGCCTTCAATGAAGAAACGCAACAGGCATTAAATAAGGTTGTTGGTGTATCAGGTTTAGACCAACAGGCGTTAAGCCAAATACAGCAGTTGGTACAGTTAGCACAAACTGTAATGAACGGAAACAATGTAACAGGTTCAACAAATCCTAATCCTGCTATAAACAGGGGGGCGTATGCCTTTACTGCCTTAACTGAAATTGACCGGAAAATAAAAGAGGTTTTACGGGAATACAAAATTGATAAATCAGGACAGCAAAGAATAGCAAAGTATTTAGCGGATATTATGGGTGGGGGAACCGTATCATTGCTATTAAACCCGAACAATATTATTGAAAATATATTTACCCAATTTGCTACAAATATTGCTGAATCATTCAATTTAATGTTTACTAATCCTAAATTATTTGCAAAAACATTCGGTAAACTGCAAGGTGATTTTTGGACACAATGGGTAAACTATGCACAAGGCGGTGCATCAAATGAAGTTACCAATGAAAGTGATTTAAGTTCCGACTTACAATCAAGTGAAAGGTTAAGAGTAAGGGGGTTAATAAACGAGTTTGATGGTGGTTTTTTAAAGGGTTTAGGTTCAGCAGTTTTGAAGTTCCCTGCTTATGTAGTTAGTTTAGCATCAAGAACAATAATGAACAGTTTTGATGCTGCTACAACAACGTCCTTAATGCGTAAGCGAATGATAGGTACTGTTTACAACAGTTTAATAAATCAGGGAAATTCACCTGACCAAGCATTGCAATTAATGGATAAGGCGTATAATATACCTGCTAATATTAAAACAGAAATTGAAGCTGAAAATGCACGAATAGGCGCATTACTAAAGGCAGCAGGATTTCCTGTTAATTCTGCAATGATGAATCAAAATGCAAGGGATTTAAGATTATCACTTTATGAAGATATTTTACAAGGGCAAGCCTTAATGTCACAAGCAAGTTTAAAACAAGGTACTGAAATAACTAAGGCATTAATTGAATCTTCACAATCACAGGCAAAGGCGTTGGGTGGTAAGAAACAACTACCAACAAAAGACCCGTTAAGCCAAATTATTTATGCAATAGCAAATGGTATTCTTACCCCGCAAAAAGTATTATATAGTGCTTCAAGAAATGCAGAAAACAGAGGCGATTTAGGTACAGCAGCAAAAATGCAAATAGCAGGTAGCATCTATCAAAACTCTATAGGGAAGTTTGTAGGTGGGGTAGCTAACTTTATGAACTTAGCCATTACTTCAACCCCGTTAGGATTTATTACAGGTGCAACATTAAGATACCAAAGAAACAGTTGGGCAAAAGACCATCCTGGTTCCAACGATATTTTTAATGCCAATCCCGAAGATGTGAAAAGGTATGCAGAATTTCACGGCTTAATGAGAAGTGTATTTACAAGGGCAATAATGGGAAGTACTGTAATGGCTGCATTTATTACAAAGGGGTTAGCAGAAGGACACGATGATGAAGATGAAAGTTGGTTTGCTAATTTAATGAAAACAAAAACAGGGCGCAGGTTCATTCAAAAGCATTTACCAATGGGGGTAGCTATGTCAGCATCGGCAATTTACGGTAATGGTAAAGATAACCAATTGGATATGGTATTTAATATGTTAGATACTTATACAGGGCAGGATTTTGACAGGTACAAAAATTTAAGAACAAGTCTTAAATACGCAAAAACAGATGAAGATAGAGAAGAAGTATGGGCTAAGTTTTGGGGTAATTTATTTACAACATATAACGTAAATCAACTGGAACAAATAATAAGATTTAAAGATGCTTTCAATAGTGCTTTTGATTCAGATGAAATAAAAACAGTAGAAGAAAATGAGAAAATATCAAAAAACATTTATAGAAATATTGATGGCATTGTAGATGGGTTTTTAATTAACGGTGCTTTTGATGCTTTTCGTAGAGGGATAGACCCTGAACAAAAAGTAAACAGGTTTAGTAAAAAAGATTGGTAAACTTTAAAAATAAATAAAATGCCTTTCAAATCGAAGTCGCAGCAAAAAGCCTGTTATGCCACCAAAGGGTTTGGCAATAAGGTAGATTGCAAAAAATGGAGTAACTTAACAAATCAAAGGACTTTGCCTAACAAAGTAAAAGCAAAAAAGAAATGAG
>DPKF01000071.1 GCA_003542655.1 Holosporales bacterium | reverse complement strand
ATCAATAATAACGTTTTAATCCCGAGTTGGGGTACTAAGGCTTGTTTATGGTACCTAAAATTCAATTTTAAAAAGCGTAATTAGCCTTTACAATTATATTTTGCCCAATAAATTTACTTCTTAGTTGCATATTGTAATTAACATCTAAGGATACGTCGTCGCGTTTAAATTGGTAGCCTGCACCCAATGCATAGGTTAAGGGGTGTTGGCGTTCAGGGGTAATTTGAATAACAGAGGTGGTCGTATTAACCGTAAACCCCTTTGGTTTAGGGGTATGATTTAAACTGATGGACGGTGTAAAGCTTAACGTATGCTCGTCTTTATTTTCTGTTTCAAATTTATAGCTTGTACCCAGTGTAAATGATGACGTTGCAGAACCTGTCGTTCGCTCTTTGTAATAAGAAGCCGCGCTATCGCGGTAGTTATTTTGTTTTGTAAAAGACCCGTTAAAGGATAAAGCGGGCGTAAGTGTATATTGTTTGTTAACCTGAAAAGGTTTAGATATACCGGCAGCCATTCCCTGTATTTTGGATAAATAACCGTATCCTGTGCCATTAAGGTTTAATATATCATTTCGGTTAACACCATAAAAAGCAGATATATCAAAGCTGATAAAAGGCATATTTTTGACATAGGTCAATGTTGCAAGATAGGTGGCAATGCTTGTTTTTGATGTGCTATTGTTATTTTTGATGCTTGTATGATTAAAACTTAGGGAGGTACCCAAAGTATCTGTTTTTGTTAAGTTTTGAACAACCCCAATGATAAGCCCCCGGCCGATAGACACAAATCCTGGGTTGCCTTTGCGCGTAAATGCACGTGAACGCGAACCCAAAACTTGCGACCAAACCGTTGTATCGTTTATTTTTTTCTGAACAATATTATTTGACCCTTCAGCGGCAGCAGTGTGTTTGGCTGCGAATTGGTCAAATGGTGGTTCAGTAGCAGTGGTGTAGCCGTACGTGTTGCGCCCATCGTCGTCCACATCGTACCAAGAAGCAGCATGTGTGCGCCACGCTGTGTGCGCCGGACCTTCGGTTGTTTGGGTTTCGTTTTGTTGATTTTGTTGTGCATCAGTGCTTGCTTTGTCGGTCGCATTCTGGACTAAACCTGAAGCGAGATCGAATACTAACTGGTCCGATGACTCATTCTGCCCATCATCTGCAAGGGGCTCGAGATTAGGTGCACTGGTGGGGGCATCTGCAAAGAGCTCATTATTAACGCGAGCACGGGTCATTTGGCCAAAATATCCACCAGCAGGGACAATATTGTTATCCTCTTGAAATTTTTTCAGTGCAGACTGGGTCATTGGGCCAAAATATCCAGTCGCTGCAGTGCCCGAGTAGTATCCCTTATTGATCAAAAAGGTTTGTAACGCCTTCACATCCTCACCCGTAGATCCTTGTGTTAAATCCCGTGAAAAGCTATATGAAGCCCCTGAAGAAAATCCACTCTGTAAAGCTTGTATCTGGGCCAGAAGCTGATCAATCTGGGCCTCAAGAGAGTCACCGTATACAAACCACTTTGGGCGAAAGGCATAGGCACATAATAATCAATAGGCGTATTCCATATTTAAATTTACAGTAAATCATATCCGAATCCTTTGAAATATTTTCATTATTTTTGATAAAAATTAAAGTTGTTTTATTTTTAATTTTAGGCATCAAAATGTAAATAAAAAGTTAATGGGGTATCATAAAAATTCACATTGTTCCTCCCTGTTTGGGGTAAGCAAAATTATAGGTGGGGCAAAGTCAGGTATTTTTAAGGGATATTGGAATCCCGCGCCCACATCAAGTATGGCAGGTGGACATTACGTATTTGTGCGCAAATCATGGACTTATGTACATGAATGCGTTGATTGATGTTTATAAGCCGGTTTATCGTTGGGTGGAGCCAGCAATACGTTAGACGCACAAAGTTGCGTGCGTGCTTTTGAAAAAGCTGTTTTAAACTATGGCTTGCCAGACAGCATTAACGGAAGCTTTCAATAAGTTAGTTCTATTGTTGTTATTGTGAAATTATTTAGCCATATAATTTTCTAAAAATTCTGCACCACGTTTGCTTATTTTTTGGTGTAATGGGTCAAAGAAGTCACCTTTTGATAAATCATCAAGCAGCACGCCATCATCCATAAAAAATACACGGTCAGCACAAAGTTGCGCTAGCCTTAATTCGTGGCTAACGATCAGCATAGAACGATTTTTCTTTCTAAGTGTCTGAATAAATTCTGCGACGTCTTTAACCATCTCTGGATCAAGTGCTGATGTCGGTTCATCCATCATTAAGAGTTCAGGTTCCATCATCAGCGTTCTACACATGGCGACCCGTTGTTTTTGTCCACCAGAAAGATTACCTGGTGTTGCAGTTGCTTTATCAGAAAGTCCAAATTGCTTCAGCAGATTGAGTGCTTTGTTGATTGCTGTTTCTTTTGGTTGTGCTATTGACTTTAAAGGTGCAAGTGTTAAATTTTCTAAAACTGTTAAATGGGGGAATAGGTTAAAACCTTGAAATACAATGCCAATTTTAGAGGCAGGAACAGCATTTATGGGTGTGTCATTTAATAAAATATACCCACTATCATAAGGCTCAAGTTTGGCAAGGGTGCGCATTAACGTGGTCTTCCCGCTACCAGACGGCCCAAGTACAACAGTAATTTCACCAGCATTTAGCTTAAAGCTAATATCTTTTAAAATTTGTTTCTTTTGTATGCTTTTATGGAGATTTTTAACCTGAAACATATTTTATATTAATAAGATGTATGTCATTAGTATATAGCCTGCACAGTTTACATACCAATGTTTTTTATGCGTGCAGATTCAGCATCAATGCGAATATCAAGCAGTGCATCTATACACAAAACAATTTTGACTTGAGGTTTTACCCCTCTCGGGCTATACTTCTATAATATGATCGCATAGCTCAGCGGTAGAGCACTACCTTGACATGGTAGGGGTCACAGGTTCAATCCCTGTTGCGGTCACCATTTTTTTTCGCATAAATGGCATCAGACGTATCAAGATGATCATAAAAAAGGACTGATAATTTTATCATGAGCGCTCTATTTGACCGAACACAGCAAAATAAAAAAGCACAAGATGATTATAATGCTGAAGATATTGAGGTTTTAGAGGGGTTAGAGCCTGTTCGTCGTCGTCCAGGTATGTATATTGGTGGTACGGATCAAAAAGCTTTACATCACCTTGTTTCTGAAATTTTAGATAATGCGATGGATGAAGTTGTTGCAGGTTTTGCGTCTGATATTAATGTGATCATCCATAACGATAATCGCGTCACCATTTCTGATAATGGCCGCGGAATCCCTGTTGATCCCCATCCAAAATTTCCGAACAAATCTGCTTTAGAAGTTATTTTAACAACCCTGCATTCTGGTGGTAAATTTACATCCAAAGCATATGAAACATCTGGTGGCTTACACGGTGTTGGCATGTCTGTTGTGAATGCTTTATCTGACGATTTGCATGTTAAAATTTGGCGTTCTGGCAAAGAATATACCCAAAATTATTCAAAAGGTCATGTGATGACCCCTTTAAACGCTGAAGAGTGTGGCCCACGTAAAAAGGGAACGCAGATCACTTTTCACCCAGATGCAGAAATTTTTGGGGATTTAATTTTTAACCCTAAAGATTTATTTAATCTTGTTAAATCAAAAGCATATCTTCAAAAGGGTGTTAAGATTCACTGGACTTGTGAAGTGAAAGATTTAGAAGATGTACCGCAGACACATGTGTTTCATTTTCCTAAGGGACTGGAAGATTTTTTAACACAAGGTCAAACAGACATTGACCAAAACACGATTTTTTCAGGGGAAGGCGCATTCCCAGATAAAAATGGACGTGTTGAATGGGCCTTTCAATGGCTGTTAGAAGGCTATAAGGCTGAAGATGATTTTTCAGTATTAACATTCTGTAACACCATCCCAACACCCCTTGGTGGCACACATGAAACGGGATTGCGCACAGCGCTGCTTAAAGCTGTTAAAGAATTTGGTGAACGTTTTAATAAAAAGACATCACAAATTACACATGACGACTTAGATACATCGATGCGGTGTATTATGTCTTGTTTTATTCCCCAACCCCAATTTCAGGGGCAAACAAAAGAAAAACTTGTGTCGCAACATGCGGCAAAGCTTGTTGAAACCGTTGTTAAAAACAGCCTGGATCATTGGTTTGTGGATCACCCATCAAATGCAGAACGTATTATTAATCACCTTATCGAACGCTCTGAAGACCGGTTACGCAGGCGGATGGATAAAGAAGTTTCGCGTGCATCTGCAACAAAACGGTTGCGCTTACCAGGAAAATTAGCTGATTGTAC
>DPKF01000163.1:3537-27987 GCA_003542655.1 Holosporales bacterium | reverse complement strand
TCCAGGATTTCACCTCTGACTTAACACCCCGCCTACGTGCGCTTTACGCCCAGTGATTCCGAGCAACGCTTGCCCCCTTCGTATTACCGCGGCTGCTGGCACGAAGTTAGCCGGGGCTTCTTCTCCGGTTACCGTCATTATCTTCACCGGCGAAAGTGCTTTACAACCCTAAGGCCTTCATCACACACGCGGCATTGCTGGATCAGGCTTGCGCCCATTGTCCAATATTCCCCACTGCTGCCTCCCGTAGGAGTCTGGGCCGTGTCTCAGTCCCAGTGTGGCTGATCATCCTCTCAAACCAGCTACCAATCATCGGCTTGGTGAGCCTTTACCTCACCAACTACCTAATTGGACGCGGGCCGCTCCTAAGGCGGTAAACCTTTCTCCTCTCGGAAATATTTGGTATTAGCAGTCGTTTCCAACTGTTATTCCAAACCCTAGGGTACGTTCCCACGTGTTCCTCACCCGTATGCCACTATCTTATAAGGCAAGCCCTATAAGACCGTTCGACTTGCATGTGTTAAGCATGCCGCCAGCGTTCGTTCTGAGCCAGAATCAAACTCTCACGTTAAATTTAGCTATGATTCGAAAACCATAACACGTTTTTTTTCAACGCTACCTATTATTCTACTCAAATGCTTTATTTTCGACTAAAAAAATAAAGACTAAAAAACTGACAAAGTATAAAAACTTGTATTGTATTATTTATTATCTTAAAGATTCATATCTAGCTTAGTCACCCAAACCAAAAACAAAACCCAATTTAATAAGGTCTTAAACTTATAAAAAGATCTATGCAGCACAGTTAAAAAAATTCAGGAAACAACAGAGTATAAAAACCCTAATCCCCGAACCCCTTAGACTTCCAACGCTCTTGAACCTGTCTTTCGAACCCGTCCACTGCGCTCATCGCTGTCTGTTGTTAATATAGCGCCACTTACCACTCCCGTCAACCTTTTTTTTAAAAAAAATTGATTTTTTTTGTTATTTTAATTTTACCTAATTTTAGTATGCTTTTTAGCTGAAATTAATAGAACTAGCCAGAGCTTATAAAAAAGCCCACCATAAAGGCGGGCGATATAATCAAATATATTTAAAGTGACCTATCTAGAAACCAAAAATAATCGCTGCACGCAAATTAAAACCGCGCGGACGAATTGAGACAGCACCACTCACACCAGCATCCCGAGATCCTTGAGAATTTAAATAATTTGGAATAAAAGTAACCTTCTTTGCAATAGTATATCCCGCTGTCAACCGCATCGCCACATTGTCAGTAAATCGATAAGAACCACCAAGTGTGGGCTCTACACCAAAAACAAAATCTTTTTTAGACTTATAGTTTAATGCTCTGATCATGCCATCTACTTGATGAGAGGCCGTAATTGTATAATTCGTCATCGAAAACCGCAAACCAATTAAAGCTGAAAAATTATCAGAAATTTTTATATTAACACCCGGCATCGTTCCCAAAGAGTAATTTTGTTTTACCTTCAAATTTTCTTCATTCAAAAAATTATTGCCTTCAGTATAATCCACAGCCGTCAGTTCTTTACTTTTACCAGAAAATGCGTAATCTACCTCAAGCAAAGGAATCACAACTTTAAAATTATCGAATTCATAGCCACCTAAAAATCCAAAATTTAAAGTGTGTAATGGAAACTTTTTAGTAAATAAATACTGCTTGCGCGCAACAAAGTCATAATCAGTACCTTCAGCCTTTAAATTTGCATTCATAAAGGAGTACCCACTCTGCGCACCCACATATATTTTTGCTGAAACAGAACTGACTGATATCAGCAGGAAAGTAAGTAGTTTTTTCATACAAATTATCCTATTCTTTAGTAATTAAAATGTTTTTTAGTATTTGGAACCACACCTTGTGGAGCAGCAGCAGGTTGTGCTGCATGTGGCTGTCGACCTACTACTGCTACTGGCGGAACCACACGTATTGGAGCAGGTTGTTGCCCAAGTGGTGGTATAACCGCTGCTGGCGGAACCACACGCACGACCGGGCGAACATGCTGAGCAACTTGAAGATCTTCTTGTAATTGACGAATTTGCGTATGCAAACCAGGAATGATTTGTACTTGTCTTTGCAGATCAGGAACAATATCAGCTTGTGCTTGCAAACGCTCTATCCTCGCATCACGGGCAGCAAGATCGTGTTGCAAACGAGTCATCTCTACATGCAATTCCTCGGCACGCGTTTGAGCTGCTTGAAGAGCACGCGCATGCTGCGCTGTCAAACGCTCTATCGCCGCATCACGGTCAGTAAGTACATCTTGTAATCGTTGATTTTCAGCAGCCGAAGTTCTTTGCAATTCCTCGGCACGCGTTTGAGTTGCTTGAAAAGCACGTGCATACTGCGTCGCCATACGCTCTATCTCCGCATTACGCTCAGCGAGAACTTCTTGCAAACGCAAAACCTCAGCATTCACAACAGAAATACCATTTACTTGTCTTCGCAGATCAGGTACAAGAGCAGCTTGCACCTGCAAACGACGCACCTCAGTATTCAATCCATCGGCACGCGTTTGAGCATCACGAAGAGCTTGATCACGTTGAACTAGCACCGCATTACGCTCAGTAAGTACATCTTGTAATCGTTGTTTTTCAGCAGCCGAAGCCCTTTGTAATTCAGATCTTAAAGAGGCCATTGCACGCTCATGCTGCGCTGTCATACGTTGACGTTCTACTTCAAAAGACGCAGCCTGTTCTTCAAGCTGAGTTCTTAAACCTGCAACCGCCTCCTCAATTCGCCTGTCGAAAAGAGGTTCTATAGGAGGACATGCAAAAGGATTAGCTTCTTGACCAGTGCCAACAATCCAAGTTGTTTCTGGCCTTGGCATATTTTGAGATTGCTCAAGACAACAAACCAAAGCGTCATTCTGTGCCACGAGCTCATCATACATACGGAGCCTTACCTCAACACCCGCTACTAGAACATCAAGTGAACCTGCAGCATTGCAATTAACAATCATCGCAGTTGCAATAAAGAAAAAGATTATATTTTTTCGCTTCATGTACCTATTCCATCTTTTATGGCTAAAATAAACTATCTAGAAAGTAGATAGGGCTAATCACTCACTATAAATAAAAAGCCCCAACTATGCAACTGCTTATTTTGGTATTTAATTTTTCGTTTTATCGCGAAGTAACACGTGCTAACAATTCAGTAACACGACGTGTTCGTTCATCATGCGCTTGTTTTTGTGCTTCTGTCACTTGAGCGCGCTCTAAACATTTTACAAGCTCAGCATGTTTTGGTTCTAAATTCGCTAACGCAGTTTCTAAAGCGCGTTTTTCATTCATTAAACTTTGAATTTGTGCATTATTGTCACCAGCAGAACGCGCCGAACTTTCATGAAGTTCTTGCATTTGTTGGCTAATCTGCACAATCCTCTCTTCTTTTTCACGCATAGCGTCTCTATGTGTTACTGTCAACGCAGAAATCTCAGACTGCAAACGCCCTGTTGTGTTTTGAAAACGCTCTTCCTGCTCTTCTACAACCTCAATTAGCCGATCTACCTGTCTTTCAAGCTCTTCTTTATGCGCACAATATACAGCAAAATTTGATAAAGTATCTACAGATGCTGGAGCAGGAGCAGCTTCATGATTTGCAGACGTAGCACTCGGCACTGAATTCTCACGTTCTTTTCTTGGTGGCATAGCATCTAGACCAGACCCTAATGCAAAAAATGTTGTTAGCATTAATAATTTATAATTCTTCATTTTATACCTTTTTATTTCAGTTACATTAATATTTTTTGAACTTCTCAAAAAATAGTTCTTCGGTGAGCACAGAAATTATTAAAAACAAACTGTACACATAGAATTTCTAGTTTAAAGGCCCTTTTGCTTTCTGTAATATTTTTTCAACACGCTGCGTTCGCTCAGCGCGTCTTTCAGCTTGCTCAGGCAAATTAAATTCCTCAAGCTTCCTTCGTATAATGACATCGTCCAAAAAAGAATTAAAAAGCCCTTCTGCAGAAGATTGAACCGGCGCTAGAGAAAGAAATTTTGCAATTCTTTCAAGCCTCAGATTATCTACTGTCCGCTGATGAACAATATTAGACAGATCTCCATAAAGTTTTTTAAGACCTTCTTCCGATCTTTCCGTTAGTTTTTTTTGTGTTTGCTCTGACGAACGATAACCTAGCTGGGGTATAAATTCGAGAACGCCCTCACATATTTCTTTAGCAGACATACCTTCATATTCACTCATCTCAGCTAAAGCGTCTGCATCTGAAGAAAAAACATAAAAACAACAAAGACAAAGGAGAAAACATTGCAAAAACAATAGTTTATAGAGGTTATAACATTTTTTCTTCATCATAAAAACCCTTATGCATACTCATCTTCGCCATCATCTTCCTCAACCTTTTTTCTAAGCTCAGCAACCTCATTCCCTTTATTGAGCGTACTCAACTCCCTTAAAAACTTAGACACTATGCCATCTAATGTCTTCTTATCTATATAAGGGTAGCGCGTATATAAAGAGCTTTTTACACCATTCATCACACTTCCAGTCGTGCCGTGGGATTTATCTGACGGCGCATTTGAAGCACGATCTTCATCCACAGGAGAAACGCCATGCAAAACGCATGCTTCCGAAACTTCGCCCTGATCCTTATGTAACCTAATAGACAACTTATAACGATCAACTGCACTAGACTCTTTTGTTTTCAACATACACTCAACATCCTTCAAATGTCTCATATAACTCTCAAGAACGGCCTTATATTGGTCAGCCATCTGCTGACGAGTCAGCTCTGTTTTACCAATCCCTTCATGAACTTGTCCCTGAACGCCCGCACTCAGCCAACCTGTCAAATAACTAAGCATGCTCGACCGAGAACTGGTTTTTGTAGAAGCAGACAAGGAGTTAGGACTAGATACAACACTTGTCATTTTTTTCTTCATAAGTTTACTAAACTCTTCAGCAAGTTTATCGCTAGAAATTTTTCCATCTTCACCTACCTTACCTCGAAGACTTTCAATATAAGACTTGATTGTACGGGCTTCTTCAGCTTGAATGATACCTAGTTCCATTTGTTCTTGTAGAAAAACAACAGTCACTAAAAAACTCCCACTAAAGCCCTTAACACTTTCAGAACTGTACGCTTGGCAGGAAGCAGTAGGAACCTCGACTTCTTGATGCAATGCATCATCTTTTAGGGGCGCGATAGCCCCACCATTATTATGACCAGCTAAACAACCGTCTAGAGATTGCACCTCAACATCCGTTGCTAATACACAGAAACCCGCAGTCGAAAAAACTAATAATATTTTACAAACAACGCAATACTGCACCACAACCTCACCTAGTTATTCAAAACATAACTTTATGTTTATTTATTTTTACTTGTTTCTAAATTTAATTTAGTAATTTACTAAATCAACTAACAAATTCAATTGGATTTTATCAACGGCTTAAAATGAAGTCAATAGCCTTTGTCACTTTTTTTAAAAAATTCTTCTAATAGAGAATCACGCAATTGGGGTTTTTAAAATTTGCTGAAAAAGACTATACTCAATCAGATAGGTAAGTTTTGACTATATTATTGCATACTCCATAAGGTGTATACTTTCATATACACTGTTTTAAAATTAAAATGAGAAATTAATGGAATCATACTTAAAAGTGGCAAATGGCGGAACGACTGAAATAAACACAATTCCGCATAATTTAGAAGCAGAACAATCTGTTCTAGGCGCCCTTTTGTTGAATAACAGTTCTTATGAGCGGGTGAGTGATTATTTGCGTCCAGAACATTTTTCACATAAAATACACGGTCAAATTTACCATGCAATCGTCACCTTAGTTGATGCCGGAAAAATTGCGGACCCCATAACACTTAAAGCTTTTTTTTCTAACTCTAAAGAACTAGACAGTGTTGGTGGATCTGGATATTTGGTTGATCTGACCAACAATGTGATCAGTATTGTTAGCATTAAAGATTATGGGCAAATGATATATGATTTATATCTGCGCCGTGAATTGATAACCATCGGAGAAGATATTGTCCTTGATGCCCGAAAGGCTGTTCTAGACGAAGATGCTATTACGCAAATTGAAAATTCTGAAAAAAAATTATTTGATCTTGGTTCAAATGGTGTTGGGTCAAAAACATTTACCACATTTGGCAGCGCCTTAACAGAAGCGATTACTTCTGCAGAGCTTGCTTATAAGCGAGATAGCCATGTTGTTGGTGTTACATCAGGCTTAAAAGATTTAGATAAATATCTTGGCGGCTTGCACCCAAGTGATCTTTTAATTTTAGCAGGGCGTCCATCAATGGGTAAAACGGCACTGGCAACAAATATTGCCTATAATGCAGCGTTTGCCTATGCAAATGAAAATACCGATGGTGCGCCAGTTGCTTTCTTTTCTTTAGAAATGTCGGCAGAACAATTAGCAGCTCGTATTTTATCATCTGAATCGGGCGTACCATCGGATAAGTTAAGACGTGGCGATATTCGGTCGGAAGATTTTACAAAAATTGTTGATGTTTCCCGTCGCATTAATTCCGTACCCCTTTTAATTGATGATACGGCAAGTCTTTCGATTACAGCACTTCGCAACCGTGCACGGCGCATGAAACGTCAGCACAATATTGGCATGATCATTATTGATTATTTACAGTTACTTGAAGGCGGTGGATCAAAACGTTCACAAGATAATCGTGTGCAAGAGGTTTCTGAAATCACCCGTTCTTTAAAAGGTATTGCCAAAGAATTAAATGTGCCCGTTCTTGCCTTATCACAGTTATCACGTGGCGTTGAAAGCCGTGATGATAAGCGCCCCATGTTATCTGACCTTAGGGAATCAGGTTCGATCGAGCAAGACGCAGACGTTGTTATGTTCGTTTACCGTGAAGAATACTATGTATCAAGAGCTCAACCGCAAGAAGGAACAGAGCAATATATTCAATGGCAACAAAAAATGGCTTCTGTCTATAACAAAGCAGAAGTTGTGATAGCTAAGCAACGTCACGGACCGGTTGGCACCGTCAGGTTATATTTTAACAATCAATTGACGCGGTTTGGCAACTTGCAAGATGATGAAATGATGATGACGCCCTAAATGAAGGCAATCAGATTAGTTGATAAACAACATTACTTAGTTTTTTAACTTAATGAGGCTTGCAATACCATTTGCTTAGCGGCATTTACATCCACTTTCCCCGTTCCCATTAAGGGAATTTCTTCCACAATATGGATTTTTTTAGGGCAAAATAGTATAGGATATTTATTGTCTGTAAATACAGCCGTTACATCTTTTTGCTTTAAATCTGCCTTTGTCGTGACCAGAACCAATTCTTCACCACGTGTTTCGTGGGGTATGGCAACAACTGTATGTTTATCATCACTAAAATGCTTATGAATAAGCTCTTCTACATACGTTAAGGGGACCATTTCACCTGAAATTTTAGCAAATCGCTTAAGGCGCCCCTGAATGGTAATAAAGCCTTCTTGATCTAGGGTGACAATATCACCCGTTTCATAACCATATTCTTCACTTGGTGGCGTTATTGTTTTTCCATCATAATAGCCCATCATAACATTGGGGCCCTTTAAACACAGTTCACCACCTTCAGCAATACCTTCAATTGGCTTAATCTTTGCCGTCATTCCGGGCAGCAATTTTCCAACAGATCCTTCTTTATAATGCATCGGTGTGTTAAAGGCTACTGCAGGTGCTGCTTCTGTCATTCCGTAACCTTCTAAGATACGAATACCAAATTTATCCTGCCAAAGGGTTTTTGTTGTATGGGATAATTTTTCAGCACCAGCAATCACATAACGCATAGAGTAAAAATCATAACCATGCGCAGCTTCCCCATATTTTAATAGTAAGCTGCTCGTGCCAAATAAAAGCGTTGCATTCATATCATAGGCCAAATTTGGGATCACTTTATGATGCAACGGATTTGGGTATAAAAATACGGGAACACCGCTTAAAAGTGGCATCAAAACGCCAGCCGTCAAGCCAAACGAATGATAAATTGGCAAAACATTCATCAACAAATCTTTTGCTGTAAAATCAAGACAGGCTGTTATTTGTGCCTGGTTCGCATTTAAGTTTTCATGTGACAGCGCAACAGCTTTTGGTGTTTGTTCTGACCCCGATGTAAATAGAATAACTGCCAAATCATCGTGTTCTGGAAAATATTCTTTATAATAGTGGTTAGGCATCAAAGAAAAGAATAAACCTTGAATTTTATCATCCAGGGTAAGCGAATGCTGTCCACTTTTCTTATTTTTTAAATCTTCTAAATGCACAACATTAATGCGCAATTTATTTAATGTGGTCCTGAGTTCTGCTAAATGCGGAAGATTTTCTAAAAATTTATGAGATGTAATAATTGTTTTAACGCCAATTAAATTAATTGTTTCCATTAAGCGCTCTTCACTAAGGCTATAATTTAACATAACAGGAATACGGCCATGTGAAATAAGCCCGAAGAAGCTAATAACTGTAGGACATGATGTTGGCAACAAAACACCGACTTGTTCTTTTTCTTCTGTGATACGACTAAAATATGTTCCTAAAATACAACTTTTTGTAATAAGTGATTGATAAGAATACGACGTAAAATCATGACCATCCATAATTTTACTAAACCGTCCATGATGCTTTGCCGCATCAAGCAAACTTGTAAATAAACTCGATTGATAAGGTGAGCATTCAAAGGCCATTTCTTCCATAAGGCGTTCAATACGTTGGCTAATATTTTCACGCGTAATGCGTGGCGTATCACCTTTTAACTCATCAACTTTAATAGGCTCTTGCACATATAGGGTTATTTTAGGAAACATGGTTCTTTTCACCAGACCCTTTAGGCGCGTTAACCGTGATCGCTCAGCACCTTCAATACAAATTGGCAAAATTGTTGCATTTGTCCGCTCTGCAAGCAGTGCTGGTCCATCATTGATTTTCATTAAAGATCCCGTACTGGTCATGCGCCCTTCTGGGAAAATAACAATACGTTTTTCAGCAGCTAAATGCCTTAAAATGTGTTTCATGGCCATTGGATTATCTGGATCTATAAAGAAAATTTTCACTCCCTTTGATATCCATGCAAACCATTTAGACGCATACTGATGATATATAACGAAACCTGTATCTGATGGCAGGTAAGCAAATAATAGAAGACCATCTAAGAAAGATGTATGGTTTGCAATAATAATTGCTTTGCTACCGGCCTTTTTAATATTATCCATGCCAACAACATCAACCCTAAAAAATGTTGAAAAAATAAACTGAATAAGTATTTGCCTAATAGATTGGGGCACATGCTTAGCAACCTTTAACGTAACAAACAGGTTTAAAGCAGCCGTTAAAAACAAAATCTGTAGCAATGAGAAATCAAGTGCTGAAAGTATCATTAAACCAAGAGATGCCACAACCATAAATAGGGCATTGAACATATTGTTTGCACTAATACCCATACCGCGTCTAGCCGGCTTTAGTCGTTCTTGAATTGTTGCATACAAAGGAACAGTATAAAGTCCGGAGAAAACAGCAAGCATAAATAAATCAAAAAAGATACGCCAAGAATAAGGCTCTGTTAAAAATGCTGAAAGTGTAATATTGTCAGTAACTTTTACTGTATCGCTAATCGTTACAAAATCGAAAAGTAAAACACTCATGAAAAAACCAGCAACCGGAACATAACCATTATGTAAATTTCCTCTAAGCAGCATCGTACATAAGTATGAACCCACAGCAATACCAATAGTAAATGCGAACAAAAAGAAAGAGGCTATTTCTTTTTCACCATTAATCACTTGTTCTGTGTAAGGCACAATAGCCGTTAAAATAATACAGCCAATAAACCAAAACCATGAAATGCCAACAATGGTTAAAAATAAAATTCTGTCTTTTAAAGCAAAACGTATAAGCTTTCTGGTGCTTTTAAAGACATTAAGATCAATAGGTGTTGTCAAAAGCTCTACATCAGTCTTAACCATTTTTTCACTTGAATAGAGACATAAAAGTGAACTCATGAACATAAGCACGCCCATATACTCTTTAGGAAGTAAGCCACCGACCAAGGTACCTAATAAAATCGCAAAAAATGTTGAGCTTTCAATTAATCCATTTCCAGCAATGCGATCTTTCGTCTCTAAATAAGCCGGAATTAAACTATATTTAATGGGCCCAAAAAATGTTGCCTGCGTTGAAGATAGGAGAAGAGACAACAGCATGATCCAAAATGACCCTTGGCTAAGACCTATCCAGGCAATAATAATGATAAATACTTCACAGCGTTTGAAAATTTTTGCAAGCCAGCTGTTTTCATAATGATTCGCCACCTGGCCGGCGGGTGCTGCAAATATTAAAAATGGCAGAATAAAGACTGCCGAAATAAGTGCGCTAACAATAGGTATAGAATAGTCTGTTTTAAAAGCCACATCAAATGTAGCTAAAAACAACAGGCTTGTTTTAAACAAATTATCTGCAAAAGCAGAGAAAAATTGCGTTGCAAAAAAAGGGAAAAAATCACGTTTTTTAAGTATTGAAAAATACCGCATATTTTAAAATCAATCCATTAAGATTACAAAAACTGTATGCTCATAGTACCCTATAATCACAATGGTACCAAGAGTTTATCGTTTTAAAATGTATGGAACAGATATTTTACATAATTAGTGAAGATATATAGAAAATAGGCATCAACAGCTATCATGCATGAAACCGCACCCTGAATATTGGTAAGCAATGAACCCTTTCGGACACTTGAGTATATCAAGTCCTCAATTCCGGATTAGAAATTGTAAAAAGTATTTTTTTATGCTATAAATGTTCAAAAGGTTAAATAGTATATGTATGACTTTTGTTGTAACTGACGCTTGTATTAAGTGCAAATATACCGATTGCGTGGAAGTATGCCCTGTGGACTGTTTCCATGAAGGTGACAATATGCTTGTTATTAATCCAGAAATTTGCATCGATTGTGGTGTTTGTGTTGGGGAGTGCCCCGCAAAAGCAATTAGCGCAGACACCGAACCTAAAATGGAGTCGTGGGTGGAGTTAAATCAAAAATATGCAAAATTATGGCCTGTTATTACACAAAAAAAAGATCCACCAAAAGATGCTGATCAGTGGTTAACCGTTCCAAACAAACTTGAAAATTATTTTAGTCCAAATTTTAAATCCGACAATACTTGAAAATTAAAAATTAATACTTATATCAGTTATACTGATAACAATGAAAGGTTTTTCAAACGATGATAAAGCAAACAATAAAACAAGGCGACTACGTTGTTTATCCTGCGCACGGCGTTGGTAAGCTAGTGGGCGCTGAACAACATAGTATATCGGGTATGGAAATAGAACTTCTTGTTATTAGCTTTGAAAAAGATCGCATGGTATTGCGCTTACCAAAGTCTAAAGCCTATGCTGCAGGGTTACGTGCCATATCCTCTAAAAAAAGCATGGATAGCGCACTAGAAACATTAAAAACAAAGACCCGCGCACGCCGCACAATGTGGAGCCGTCGCGCCCAAGAATATGAAACAAAAATCAATTCGGGTGATCCTATATCTTTAGCGGAAGTGCTACGCGAACTATTTCGCTCACAAAGTGACTCTGATCAATCATATAGTGAACGGCAAATTTATCAGGCGGCATTAGAACGTTTCACGCGTGAAATGTGTATTGTTGAAAAAATAGATGAAGATGCCGCAACGAAGCAAATTGAAGAAATAATGTCAGCAGCATGATTGTTTTTATATGAATAAAAAATGCGGTACAGTTGCAATCATTGGTCAACCTAATGCCGGCAAATCAACCCTTACAAATTTATTTGTTGGGGGGAAAGTTTCCATTGTATCGCACAAGGTTCAAACAACACGTGTCCGTACTTTAGGTATTGCCATACATGAAGATACGCAGCTTATTTTATTAGACACACCTGGCATTTTTAAGCCTAAAAAAACTTTAGAAAAGTCACTTGTTAAATCAGCTTGGAATACGGTTAAAGACGTTGACGCGTTAGTACTTTTAGTGGATGCTAGCTATCATAATATGATTTCAAGCTTTGAAATTTTAGATGAGCTCAAAACGAACAGTCCGTTATTTCTTGTGCTCAATAAAATAGATATGCTAAGCGAAGAAAAGCTAAAGTCGATTATTGATCAATTTTCAAAATACACTCTTGTTGAAAAAACCTTTTGTATTTCTGCCTTAAACGGTCAAGGAACTGATGATTTAAAGCAAAACCTTGCAGCTAAAATGCCCTACAGCGAATGGCATTACCCTGAAGATATTTTAAGTAATCAGCCTGAAAATTTATGGGCTGCAGAAATTACACGTGAACAGCTATACCTACAGCTTCATGAAGAGCTGCCTTATGAAACCTATGTTGTGCCTGAATCTTTTGAATATTTTGAAGATGGCAGTGTTAAAATTTCTCAAGCTATTGTGGTGGCCAGGTCATCACAAAAGGGAATTATCCTAGGCGCTAAGGGCAGTAAAATTAAAGCTATCGGCGAAAAAACACGAAAAATTCTAGAAACAGAAATGAACCAGCGCGTGCACCTAAAACTGTTTGTCAAAGTACAAAATGATTGGATGGAAAAATCATCCGTACGCAAAGACCTTGGGCTAGAGTAGGCAACAAACCACGTAAAATTCAAAGTTCAATGCCGCCCAGGAATAAATGCCAGTTTAAATCATAGCCATGCCGCCATTAACATGCAAAGTCTGCCCTGTTATATAGCTTGCATTATCAGATGCTAAAAAAACAACAGAATCAGCTATATCATCAGCTGTGCCCATTCTATTTTGTGGAATAGAAGCTACTATTTTTTCCTTCACAGTATCTGGCAGGCCGCAGGTCATGTCTGTTTCAATAAATCCAGGGGCTACATTATTTACGGTAATGCCGCGCGTTGCAACTTCCAACGCTAGCGCTTTAGAAAAACCAATCATACCTGCTTTTGATGCACAATAATTTGTTTGCCCCACATTCCCTGTTGCACCAACAACTGAGGATATATTAATAATACGGCCATAACGTGCACGCATCATTTTTTTAATTGCAGCGCGACATAGGCGAAAGCAAGATGTTAAGTTGATGTTTATAACGTCATCCCATGCTTCGTCTTTCATGCGCATAAGAAGCGTGTCGTGTGTGATGCCGGCATTGTTGACAAGAATTTGAATAGAACCAAAGCATTCTTCAGCCTTATCAAACAGTGTATTAACAGATTCTGCATCAGATAGATTGCATGTGAGCACTGCAACCTCAGCACCCGGGGTTTGTTCTTGAATTTTAGTTTTCAGATCATGAAGAACCTGCTCACGTGTGCCGGATATAATAACACGCGCACCAAGAGTTGCCATCTTAAGGGCAATGGATTGGCCAATACCACCAGATGCACCTGTGATAAGCGCTGTTTTATTTGCTAAATTAATCATGATGGTTCCGTGTTTGAAATGGTTGTTTCTTGACCTTGAATAAGGCGTTTAATATTGGGAATATGCGTTAAGAAAATAACAACAGACATAACCAAGAAAAAGGTAAAATGACTGTAAAATATATACCCAAATAAGGGAAGCGTTAAAAACGCTAACAAAGCAGAAAGTGAAGATATCTTTGTCAATTTGATCGAGATCGCCCATACAATCAAACTGCACAAAGCTGCGATTGGGTACACCCCAAGAAGTGCGCCAAGTGCTGTGGCGACTCCCTTGCCACCCTTAAAGCCAATCCATAAAGAGAATATATGCCCGATAACGGCTACAATGGCCACAATTTCGGGCATTATATATTTTGGGGCAAAAAAGACGAAGAAAAACCCTTTTGATAGATCCGCTAAAAGCGTCAAGCCACCAAGAATTTTGCCACCAGTGCGTAATGCATTTGTGGCGCCAATATTCTGTGAACCTGCTTTGCGCAAGTCATCTTTTTTCAAAAATTTTGCAAAAACAAGCCCAAAGGGAATAGCGGCAATTAAATAAGTAACAAGCAGATAGCTAAATATTTGGACAATGGACATAAACGATTAATCTGCCTTAATAATTAATTATTCATACTTTCAAAGAAATCAGCATTATTTTTGCTATACTTTAATTTATCGCTTAAAAATTCCATGGCTTCAATTGTGCCCATTGGGTTCAAAATACGACGCAGTACCCACATTTTGGTTAATACGCCTTTTTCAGTGATCAGTAGTTCTTCTTTTCTTGTGCCTGATTTGTTAATGTCAACGGCTGGGAAAATACGCTTATCAGCAGCTTTACGATCAAGAACAATTTCAGAGTTTCCTGTACCTTTAAATTCTTCGAAAATAACTTCATCCATACGGGAGCCGGTATCAATCAAAGAAGTTGCAATAATCGTTAAAGACCCACCCTCTTCAATGTTACGTGCTGCACCAAAAAAGCGTTTTGGCCTTTGTAATGCATTTGCATCAACACCACCTGTTAATACTTTTCCAGATGATGGAATAACGGTGTTATAAGCACGCGCTAAACGTGTTATAGAATCTAATAAGATCACAACATCACGTTTTTGCTCAACAAGACGTTTTGCTTTTTCAATGACCATTTCAGCAACCTGCACATGGCGTGATGCCGGTTCATCAAAAGTAGAACTTACCACTTCACCTTTAACAGAACGTGACATGTCAGTTACTTCTTCCGGTCTTTCGTCAATCAACAAAACGATCAAAATTATTTCAGGATGATTGGCTGCAATAGCGTGTGCAATATTTTGCAAAAGAACAGTTTTACCGGTTCTTGGTGGTGCAACGATTAGCGCACGTTGTCCTTTTCCAAGTGGTGCCACAAGATCAATAACACGTTGTGAATTGTCTTTTTTCGATCCCGGTGTTAAATCTTCAATTTCTAACTTGATACGCTCTTCAGGATATAAAGGTGTTAAGTTATCAAAGTGGACACGGTGGCGAATATCTTCAATTTTTTCAAAATTAATTGTTTCAATTTTTGACATTGAAAAATAACGTTCAGTTTCTTTTGGTGCACGAATTTGCCCATTTATTGTATCACCGGTACGAAGTCCCAATCTTTTTACTTGTAAGGGTGATATATAAATATCATCTGGAGACGCTAAATAGTTTGATTCTGGCGACCGTAAAAATCCAAACCCGTCTTGCAAAATTTCAATAACCCCGCCGCCAAAAATTGTAATTTGTTTCTCGGCAAGCTTTTTTAAAATTTCCGTTATTAAATCTTGTTTACGAAGGTTTGCACCATCTTCAACATCATGCTCTTCAGCCAAAGCAAATAGTTCAGCAGGTTTTTTACTTTTTAATTCTTGTAATTGCATACATTCATTTTTTTCAGGGGGGTTAATTTTTCAAAAAGGCTTTAATATCACGAGCGTGACAATAATAATAAGTAAAGCAGTTGGGATTTCGTTAATGATCCTTAAACGCAAACCACTATACCTTATAATATCATTATTAAAACATTTTCTTATATAGTTCAAGTAAAAATGATAGGTAGATAGAAAAAAAACAAATAAAATTTTTGCGTGCATCCATCCATCTTTTAAAAACATGCCATCATAGGCTAAATACAGACCGCTTATATAAGTTAATGCTTGTGCTGGCTGCATAATAAACATATATAATTTTCGTTGCATCGTTTTAAAGACACTTGGCAATTTTGGTATATCTTTATTTTCTGCATGATAAACAAGCAGGCGCGGTAAATAAAATAAGCCGGCCATCCATGAAATAAGACTGACAATATGAATAATTTTCATGATAAAAAATAGATCTGGCATTTTTTATGTCCTGTTGTGTGTGTATGAAAGCATGCTACTTTCCCATTTTATCATGCATTACATATAGTAAATCTAATGCTTGTTTTGGAGATAGGCGATCTAAATTTTGTTCTTTAAGCAGTTGTTCAACAGCAGAGGGTTTATATATAATATTGGCTGCTTGAAATAAGGCCGTTTTTTGCTTTGCTGTTATTGTTGGCTTTTGTGTCTCTCCTTGTTGGAAGTGTTGTAAAATTTCTTCAGCACGCGCCAAAACGGGTGTTGGAAGACCCGCAAGCTGCGCTACATGAATGCCGAAAGATTGATTTGCTGCACCAAGTGCCACTTCATGTAAAAAAATGATTTTATCTTCCCATTCTTTAATTTTCATCGTAAGACATGTAAGACCTTTAAGCTGATTTTCTAAATCATTTAATTCATGATAATGTGTTGCAAAAATAGTTCGGCACTTTTTAAGATGTAAATATTCACTCACAGCCCATGCAATGCTAACGCCATCGTATGTTGCAGTACCTCTACCAATTTCATCAAGGATCACAAAAGATTTTGGTGTTGCTTGTTGCAAAATGGTCGCTGTTTCAATCATTTCAACCATAAAGGTTGATTGCCCTTGTGTAATATCATCGCTTGCACCAACGCGCGAAAACAGTCGATCAACAATACCAAACCGTGCTTTTTCTGCTGGTACAAAACAACCAACTTGTGCCATCAGAACAACTAACGCATTTTGACGTAAGTACGTACTTTTTCCAGCCATGTTGGGACCGGTTAATAATAAAAAAGATGTATCCTGATTATGGCTACAATCATTAGCATGAAACGGATCTTTTAATATTGCCTCCACAACAGGATGGCGTGCTTTTTGAATATCAAAAATTGATGAATCATCTATAAGATCTGGCCTTACATATTTATATTTTTTAGAAAGGGTCGCAAGTGCAAGGGCTACATCAACCACAGAAATTTCTTGTGACAACGCTAAAAGATCATAATAGCTTTCTAATATTTTTGCACATAAATCATTAAACAAATCGGTTTCCAGTTTAATAATTTTATGGCTTGCTTGTGTAATTTCAGATTCTAAAATAAGCAATTTATCAGTCGTAAAACGGGTTGCGGTTGATATTTTTTGTTTTTGTTGAAAATAATCAGGCACCTTTGATAAATGGCTTGGGGTCACTTCTATATAATAACCAATAAGCTTATTATAGCGGATGCGTAAATTTTGAATTTGGGTTTCTTTAACGTACTGTTCCTCAAGCCCCTTCATAAGCTGTTGGGCATTTTGCGCTGTATAACGAATTTTATCCAGTTCTGCAGCGTAACCAGCTTTAATAAAATGACCATCTTCAATATAGACAGGGATGATTTCTTCCATCGCATCTTCTAATATGTTTTTTAGCCCAGGTAACTTTGCGTCAATTTTAGGCAGAGTGTGGAAAGGTTTAGCATCTTTCAATAAAGCGATTAAATTATAACTTTGCCTTAAAGCTTCTCTAACCGAACTTAAATCACGCGGCAAAGCGCGCCCTAAACTAAGACGTCCTAAACAACGTTCTAAATCTGGTACCTTTTTTAAAGCATTTTCCAGGGGGGTTATAACATCATTATGATGCAAAAAGAAATCAATTTGATCATAGCGCTGATTCAAAATTTTAATATCTTGTAGTGGGTTTAAAAGACGTTGACATAATAATCTGCCCCCTGCTGCCGTTTTGGTCATATCCATGTGCGATAGTAATGACCCCTTTGTAGCCCCCTGTTGTGTGCGTATAATTTCTAGGCTGCGTCGTGTGGAGGCATCTAAGAGTAGAAAGTGATCCGCATTAACAAGTGTTGGACGCGGAAAATAATCCAATGCTTTTTTTTGTGTCGTTGCAATATAATCTAGTAAAATACCTGATGCTTGAATAGCCGATTCTGATAAACAAAAAGCATCCAGTAGTTTAACATTGTATTGTTCGCATAATTTTTGCGTATTGGTTTTTGTGTTAAATCTTGCTTTAGGTACAGGGTTTAAAATGGCACGATACTGTTGGTATAAAAAAGGGTGCATACTATTTTCAAGCAATACATCTGGGATCAAAAGCTCTGCTGGATTAAGGCGATCAATCATGTTTTGCATGCTATTTAATGGCAGAGACTCTACAAAAAATTCTTGTGTTGAAATATCTATATATGCTGCTGTAATTGAATCTTTAAATGGTAGGGATAAACTAACAATAAAATTGTTTTGTCGTTTATTTAAAAGTGTTTCCTCTGTAATTGTACCTGGTGTAATGATGCGAACAACGTCACGTTTTAAGGGACCTTTATGACCACGTTTTTTTGCATCCTCAGGGCTTTCCATTTGTTCACAAACAGCAATTTTTAAACCCGATGCTATCAGTTTTATTAAATACGCTTCATAGGCATGAACAGGTACGCCACACATAGGGATGCCTTCGCCTTCATCATCTTTTCCGCGTTTTGTTAGCGTAATGTCTAAAATACTGGCAGCCTTAATAGCATCATCGCAAAACAATTCATAAAAATCGCCCATACGGTAAAACAATAAGCAATCTTGATGTTTTTCTTTTAGATCAAAATATTGTTCCATCATCGGGGTGTGCTTTTTTGCCACAAAAATACCGTTTTTCAAATACAAAAAGATGTCCTTACGATACGTGATAAAATAAATTGGGTAAATATAAAACCGGAAAATTTTTGAATGGCTGCTTTAGCGCTATAAACAGCTGATTTCAGCATTTCCTTTACTCCATGAACAATATTTTGCATTGCCTCAAAATGACTTTGCATCTGAAAATAAGATGTGTATATTGAAGTAAAGTAATTTTTTATAAAAGAAGGTCAGGATGTCTTTCAGAAAAAAAATACAAATTTTAGGTTTGAATACCATTGATAGTTTTCAAAACAATAAGTCGCGAAAAAGATACAGAACGACCATAAAACTGCACGATCAGAAGTTTAGGAATAGAAATGACGGTTTTCTTCCTAATGATGAGAAGGCTGCGTCATTTTTTTATATTATCCCAGAAATAACATTTCTATTAATAATTATCAGCATTCTTTATACGGGATTAAAATATGCAACATAGATATATGACATTGTATAATGGTCGTAGGTTTATTAGTATGCCTAGTTTCTACATATTTATATTGACTATCTTGTTTATGCTATCAACTATTGAACGTATGACTTCGATTTTACCCTTTGCTTCTACACTGTGACGTGCAGTATGAAGCATTATTTCTTCTGAACCTATATCGCCCAAAGTAAAAGATTTGATAGCATGATCCGTTTCTTTTAATTCATCAGTTGCTTTACGCATTTGTTCTTTAATCTCACTGGCAAAAGATGCACCGCCTGATTTTGCTTGAGGCATAGAATTCAATGCTTTTAGTTGAATTGTATTCGATGCATTTTGAACAGCCTGGTAGGCTTTTATCATACTAGGCATTTTTTAATATCCCTATTGTGCTTTGTAGCATCTGAATGATTTTTTCAAATGCTTTTGTGGCAGCTTCGTGGCTTCGTGATGCATCACGCATATCTGCCATTTCAGCAACAGCCTGTACATTTGATTCTAATACAAAGCCATCCTTATCAGCACCTGGATCACCAGGGCTATATACCCGCCTTGCTGGAGAAGTGTCATAAGCTATACGTTTAACCCTTACTAAATTAACCTCTTTAGAGGAATCGTAGTAGTCTTGAAAAATAACAATTTTACGTTTATAGGGCTGCTCTCCTGGTTTGGTTGCCCTAGACTCTGCATTACCTATGTTTTGTGTAATGGCAAGTGTGCGCAGATTTTGTGCAATCATCGCTGATGTTGCAACATACAAACCTTTTAGTAAATATGCATTTGGTTCATGCGTGCCTTTTAATAGTTGGGCGTTCATTGTCATGCTTGTAATTGGTCCTGGTATTTCCATAAAGCCTCCTTAAGAAAATAATATTAACCACTTCGGCTAATAGCGTATTTGTACAACTTATAAAAATTTGAAACGATATCAAGCAATGCCTGATGATTTAAACTATTGTGGTTCATTTCCATAATTTCCATTTCTCGCTCTATTTCTCTATTTTCTGTTTGTATATCTTTTTGAGAAATATCTAATGTGCATTGTTCCTCATGTAGCGTATCTTGGTTCAAAAACTTCATCGTTTGTTGGGTTGCAAGCTCTCTAAACGGTCTTATTTCTCGTCGTTTTGCACCAGGAATATCTGCACGTGCAATATTTCCTGTTAAAATCTCTGAACGTTTGCTAAGATATTTGAGTCGTTGATGAATTAATGCTGTAAGCGGAGTATTGGAAATTTTCATATTTTACTATTTTCCTTGCACATATAACTTCATAATGCTTTAATTTAATTAAATTTTTATTAACAGGGAAAAATTATGCTTTTTCTAACAAGAAAACTTGGTGAAGCAATTATAGTAAATAATGATATTGAAATTACGGTGCAAGAAATAACGGGATCTAAAGTAAAACTTGGGATTGTTTATCCAAAAACCGCCAGTGTTTTGCGTAAAGAGATTTTTGATCGTATTCAGCAAGAAAATGCAGCAGCCACAGTTAATGCAGAAGCCTTACAAGATGCAATTCGCATGCATAAAAAATCCCCAGATATGGATGACGATGATGTATCGAATCTAGAAAATATGATTAGAAAACAAGTTGTAAATGCTTAATATTTATTTTTTGTTAAAAGCGTTTAAATAATATGGTAGGAATGCCATAATAATGTTAGAAATTTGATATTATCAATATGTCTTGCATTTTGAAATAAGGAACAATTCTATGAACGTTGTTACATTTAAACCTTCTCCTCAAGAAAAAAAACAATCTTTAAAAACGGGTATTTTCATTGGTTTTGTTATTTTCTTATGTTATCACGTTTATAGTTATATAAATTTTACCTACTTTAGCGATGAAGAAAGACAAGTTAGTACACTGTCTTTAGCTGATATAAATTATATTCCCTTTACCAGCGGTTACGATCTTCCTTCTGCCGCGTTTAAATTTTATACAAAAGGCGAAAATGGAGTGCTTCAGGCACAAGAAAAATCTTTAAAAGATTTTATTGGCAAGCCCATGATTATTCATATGTGGGCAACTTGGTGCCCACCATGTGTGCAAGAAATGCCTATTTACAATCAGTTTGCAGGCAATGTAAGTAATATTCAAAATTTTGCAATTATGAGTGGTCAAGTTTCTGTGGACGATATTGACGCGTTCTATAAGCAAAAGAAATTAAATAATTTATCCATTATAACCGATGAAAAAAGTATTATTTTATCAGGATATAAGTTAAGCAGTTTGCCAACAACAATTTTTGTTAATGCAAAAGGAAAACCTTTGGGCTTTATTACAGGGCCGGTTTCATGGGATGATAAAGATGTTGTTGAACTTGTTCAACGCATTTTAGCAGGGGAATAGCACTCATGTCTTATAGAACGGGCTATACAGCTAGCTTAAAATTTTTACATTGGTTTATGGCTGTTGTGATCATTGGTTTATTTGTTGCTGGCTTTCTGATGACCGATATGGCGCCTAGCGAATTAAAATGGACAATCTATGGCATGCATAAGTCGTTTGGGTTCACCATGCTTATTTTGGTTTTTATTCGTATTTTGTCACGTATAGCACATCCACCAAAAATTAAAGATCATAGCATATCCGCGTTACATTATTTTCTGATTAAGGTTAGTGTTCCTGTTTTATATTTGGTGATTTTATCCATGACCTTAAGTGGCTTTATTATGTCAGATGCGGGCGGCCATACAATTAATTTATTTAGTTTATACGAGCTTCCATTGTTGTTAACAAATATGAAGTTCCTTGCAGAGTATGCGTATGCTGTGCATACATATGTAGCACCGATTGGTGCATCTATTATAGGGCTTCATATTTTAGCAGCATTATACCATCATTTTGTTTTAAAAGATGATACATTAAAGCGTATGATGCCAGGAAAATAGCTTAATTTCGGAGGGGTGCCAGAGTGGTTGAATGGGGCAGTCTCGAAAACTGTTGTGCAGGCAACTGTACCGTGGGTTCGAATCCCACCTCCTCCGCCACCCTACGTTCTTCGAACTTCTGGCGGCACGCCAGAAGTGAGGTAGAACTAGGAGTGTCTCACGAAGCCTGAGCGTAGTGAGACTGTAGAATTATGCATTATGTTTATCTTTTAGAATTATCAAATGGCAATATTTACGTTGGCTTTAGTAGCAACCTAAAACAACGAATTAAATCCCATAATGACGCTAAAGTGCCTGCAACTGCTGGGTTTTTGAGATTTTGGCATTTTGAGGTTCGTTTTTGAAAAGTGGTATGCTGGGTACTCTTTCAGAGAGCTGTGCTCTACACTTCAGGATAAATTTAGGATATAACCAGGATATTTATTTGAGTATATCCTATAATTGAGATAAGATAGTCATACTGATCCTATCCCTTGCCTTGTAAAATAAGATATGTAACCAAGATAGGATCTTTTACAATGACAGAGCTTATGTATATAGAATATGCAGATTTATTTGAATTGCCAGCGCAGGTAACCCAGCATGGGCGGGATGCTAAAGGCATGTATTTAGTTTTAAATCAAAGCCTCTTTTATCCTCAAGGCGGTGGCCAGCCTGCAGATCAAGGAAAAATAATAACAGCCAATACATGTTATGAAGTATTTGACGTGCGTAATGTGGATGGGGAGGTTAGACATTATATCGTCGCCAGTGGTGTGCTTATTCATCCAGGTGAAGCTGTAACCATAAAAATTGATAAAGAAAGACGCGTACTTAATTCTAAATATCATACAGCAGGACACCTTATCGCTGCGGTAATAGAAAAACAAAATCCCGATCTAAAAGCGATCAAAGGCCATCAGTTTCCAGGAGAAGCCTATGTTGAATTTGATGGTACTGTTAGTGATGCAGATAATTTTGTTAATCAAATCAATTCACAAGTGTCAGAGTGTATTGCTAGTGGACCTACTGTAAAAACAGAAGAGCTTGATTCAGTTGATGTCGCTACTATCGCACAAGATTTGCCTTATGAGCTTCCAAACAACAAAACTCTTAGGGTTTGCCATATTGCAGGATTTTCACCGGTTCCTTGTGGTGGTACGCATGTCAGCACAGTTGAAGATATTGCATCTCTTATCATACAAAAATGCAAAAGTAAAAAAAGTAAGACAAAGATCTATTATGAGGTTGAATAAATGACATCATTCAGGCAATTGTATGATCCAAGTACAGGAACCCACTACCTCTTAGATAGCAAAGCTTTTGTCTTTAAGATTTCTTCTGATGAATTCAATAAAGAAACAAGGCTAAAACCCCATTTTGCACAAATATTATCAGCATTATTTACAGGTCACCCAGGGCCAGCTTCTTATGAAGCAATCACCAACATTTTAAAACGTAACCAGCTTGCTTGTCCGGATGAAACAAGACTACATCGGAAGGTTTCAGAATTGCGGGTTTTTTTAGTAAAATTCCATCCTGGACTAGATCATATAATTTGTAATACCAGAGGTATTGGTTATAGCTTGCCTTTGCAGTTCAAAGATCCGGAAACAAATGAACTGAGCCACAACTATAAAATCAGCAATAAGAAAATTCAGGATGCACTTTCCTGCTTTGATGAATATGCAAAAGAATCAATTGAATTAAGCAAAAAATGTAGTATTACAAAAGCAGATGATAGTTTTATTTTACAAAGAAAACCTGTTCATGCGAACCTCGAGCATTTGTTAGAAAACTTCGAAAAGCAGAAAAAGAAAATCTATACAGAGTTGAGACTACATCCTGCTGATTTTACTTATATTCGCCTTGAATTTATTTTGGCAAAATTAAAAACATACTTAGGTCTTGCTAGAATTAGCGAATTTTCAATTACTAAAGATCAGTGGTTAGAATGGCACGAGACCGAGATTAAACAGACGCTAGGTGAGCTTATTTGTCAGATTAAACAGACGGAACAAGTGATATAAAAAATATCGCTAAATATTTGGGCGTTTTGTGATTACGACTATAAAAGACAAGAGATTTTCTTTACTGTGGATAGCTTCAGTTTTTAGGACTATTTCAGTTGTACCATACGCTATAAAAAATGAATTAATCTATGCTTGCACCTTTAAAACAAGGGAAGAGGCAAGACTTTATATATTTGAATTTTGGCAAGTTGATGCTTTTACTAATACACCCTTTAAAGGAAACCCGGCTGCTGTATTCATCCATGATGATCCTATAGATGATGATAAGAGAATGAAACAAGTTTTAGGGCTGAAAGATGGACTGTTGGAAGGCTGGATGTTACCTAAACTATCAGAAATTGAGGATGAATTATGACATCATCTTTAATAAAAATGTATCATCAAGTTGAAAACTATTTTTTTAGTGGCATTTCTACCGAAACATTGAGCGTTGATGAAAATGCTATTGCTTATATGACAGAAGTGCCTGTAGCAGATCTTAACTTGGTTTATTTAAAGCAAGCGCCAGAATCATTTATCGATACTTTAAATAAAAGCAAAATGTTTTTTGCTTCAAAAAACCTGAGCTTTGTTGTGATTATGCCTGATGAACTATGCTCATCCCAGATTGATAATATATTGATCGACAATGGATGCTGCAAAAGTGGTAGCTCTGTAGCAATGGTATGCGACGTAAAT
>DPKF01000163.1:0-3465 GCA_003542655.1 Holosporales bacterium | reverse complement strand
TCGCATTATAGTTTGTATAAAAATAATAAGCCTATTTCATCTATTACATTATCAATACATGACGGTATAGCCAGGATTGATGATGTTGGTACATTGCCAGAGTATCAAAAACAAGGCTATGCTACTCTGCTTATTAAGTTTGTTCTTATACAAGCAATCAAAATGAATGCTAAATACTGTTTCTTGGAATCATCTGCTTCTGGATTAGGTGTTTATGAAAAGTTAGGATTTAAGAAGTTATTTGAAAATAACATATACACTTATTGATTAGAACAGTTCAGAAAGACTGAACTGGTATCATATAGCTCAAAATGGCCGACATATTTTATAAATGAAAGCGCGAGAATAAAATATTTAGCTTTTATCTAGTAACAGCCTATCATCATCAACGTTTCTGCCAAAGTGTTCTAACAGGTCTTGTGGTGTAAGCTTAGCGCGTTCGGCCCCTTTAACATCATAAAGCAACTTACCATTGTGTAAAATAATTGTACGGTTCCCTATTTTAAGGGCTTGTTGCAAACTGTGCGTTACCATTAATGTTGTAAGATTTTTTTCCAATACAATATCTTCTGTTAATTTCAAAACATAAGCTGCTGTTTTGGGGTCTAAGGCTGATGTATGTTCATCTAATAACAATATTTTTAACGGGCTAAGTGTTGCCATAAGCAAGCTAACAGCCTGGCGCTGACCACCAGAAAGTAAAGACATAGAAGTGTGCAGTCGTTGATCTAACCCCAATTTTAAACGTTTTAACACGTCTTTGAATAAAACTCTATTGTCTAGAGTTAAGGCGTGATTAAACCCTCTTGATTTTCCCCTATTTAATGCTAAGGCCATGTTTTCTTCTATGGATAAATCGCCACATGTGCCTATTAAAGGGTCTTGAAAAACCCGCGCTACAGCGTGTGATCTGTCATAAGCAGCGCTTTTTGTTACATCTTCATCATCTATAAAAATATGACCAGATGTTATTTGTGTATCACCTGCAATGGCATTCAAAAGGCTTGATTTTCCAGCACCATTGCTGCCAATGACGGTTATAAAATCACCTTCTTCAATGTTCAGTGATATACCGCGAATGGCTTTTTTCTCTAAAACTGTTTGCGCCCCAAAGGTAATTTTTATATTTTGAAGACGAATCATAATATGTCGCCCTTTTTTGTGTTTTTAAAATATGCTTTTATGCGGGGAAGCCCCATCGCAAAAGCCATAAATAGGGCAGTTATAAGCTTTTGATCAGAAGTTTGAAGGCCAAAACTGTTTGAATTAAGGGCAAAGGCTGTCACCATATAAAATATAATGGCGCCACCGACACAGGCCAAAAGTGCATGTAAAACTTTTGCATGGGCAAATAAAGCTTCACCAATAATTAAAGCAGCAAGACCTGTGACAATCGTTCCTATGCCTAAGTTAATGTCGGCAAAACCGCTGTATTGTGCGTAAAGTGCACCTGCAAGCGCGACCACTGCATTAGCCATACAGATGCCAATCACAATCATGTTTTTATCATTAATACCTTGTGCGCGGCTCATTCTGGGGTTGTTGCCAGTCGAACGCAGTGCTAACCCTATTTGTGTTTTTAAAAACATCCAAAGCGCAACAACAATTATCATAACAATTAAGACAAGGGGCACAATTTTTGGGACACCCGAAAACCACAAGCTGAACAGTGTGTCATTATCAAGAAGCGCTAAATTTGGGCGCCCCATGATACGCAAATTTATTGAATAAAGTGCTGTCATGGTTAAAATGCCTGCTAACAAGTTTAGCATTTTAAGACGCGTTGAAAGAAGCGCTGTACAAGCACCTGCACAAGCGCCTGCTATAATAGCATTAAGTGTTGCCAAAAAGGGATGCATGTCAGCAAGTGCAACACAGGCTGCATAAACAGCAGCGCCCAATACATAACTACCATCAACAGTCATATCTGGGAAATTTAATATTCTAAATGAAAGGTAGGCCCCCATTCCAACAAGGGAATAAATAAGGCCTAATTCTAGTGTTCCGATAAGCTGAAACAAACTCATGCAAATTATGCTTTCTTTTTTGATATTTCCATAATAGCTTTTTGCTGAATGATGGAGAGTATATTGCTAAAAGTCCAATAAATAACCAAACCTGCTGGAAAAGAAGACAACAGATAGGTAAAAAATATAGGCATAAGCATCATCATTTTTGCTTGTGCTTCATCCATAGGTTGTGGGTTTAACTTTTGTTGCCAAAGCATTGTTGCCCCCATAAGCAGGGGCCAAATTCCAATCATCAAAAAGCTAGGTGGCGTAAAGGGAATCAAGCCAAATAAGTTAAAGATGGTTGTTGGGTCTTGTGAAGACAAATCATGAATCCACCCAAAAAATGGTGCATGGCGCATTTCAATAGATACAAATAACACTTTATATAAGCAAAAGAAAATTGGCGCTTGTATCAACATAGGTAAACAACCCGACAGTGGATTCACTTTTTCTGTTTTATACAAATTCATCATTTCTTTTTGTAATTTAACAGGATCATCTTTATAGCGCTTTTTTAGTTGATCCATTTTTGGCGTTAACGTTTTCATACGCGCCATTGAACGGTATGACTTGTTTGCAAGTGGAAATAACAATAATTTAGAAAGCAATGTCATAATTAAAATGGCAATACCAAAGTTGCCAACAAACGAGTTCACAATATCTAAGAATTGGAATAAAGGTTTTGTTAAAAAGTAAAACCAACCAAAGTCTATAGCAAGATCAAAGTTCTTAACTTTTAAAGAATCTTCATACCCGTCTAGTAAAGCTAATTTTTTTGGCCCAACAAATATGTTAATAGATTGCTCTACAGCTTCGCCTGGTTGAATTGATTTTTGTTCAATTTTAGCGGCAGCAGAGAACTCTGCGCCTTCTTTACCGGTGAAAGTAAAGGTTGAATTAGCTTGTTGATTGGGGACAAGGGCTACCAACCAATATTTATCAGTAAATCCAATCCAACCACCTTTTGATGTGATATCTTCTTTTTTGTTGTCTGCAAGTTTATCATAATCACGCTCTACAAGGTGATTATCTAAAAAGCCAAGTGCACCTTCATGCAAAATGAAAAAACCTTCAGTTTTTGGTTTATTACGTTGAATAAATGCTTTTTGTTGAATGCATATACTGTCATCTGAATTATTCACAACTCTATTAACAACCGTAATTAGGTAATTGTCATCAATTGTAAAGGTACGCTCAAACCGAATACCGTGATCATTTACCCAATAAATTGTTACAGGCGTTTGAGTTGATAGGGTATTATTCCCTTGAACCTCCCAAACAGAATCTTTTTTTGGAAGATCCATCTTATTAGGGCATAAAATGTCAAAATCAACAAAATAAGCAGCTTTTGTATTTTCAGGATTTAAAAGATCTACATAATCTGCATTTTCTTTTACAGATGTTTTATACCCTAAAAGGGTAATATCATCTAAACAACCACCTTTCAGATTAA